>NZ_JBEZEB010000011.1:0-227030 GCF_040648615.1 Catellatospora sp. NPDC049111
ACCCCGCTGCGCTACATGTACAACCCGACCCTGGACGGCTCGTCGCACGGCTGCTGGTCGACCAGCACCAACAGCGTCGACGTGCACTACAGCTCGGGTCCGGGCAACCACTTCTTCTTCAACCTGGCCGAGGGCACCGGCGCCACGTCGTACGGCACCAGCCCGGTCTGCGGCTCGGCTCCGGCCGTCGTCGGCATCGGCCGCGCCAAGGCCGAGAAGATCTGGTACCGCGCGCTGGACGTGTACTTCACCTCCAGCACCCGCTACGTGCTGACCAGCAACCCGGCCAACACGGCCCGTGCCTACACCCTGCGTGCCGCCACGGACCTCTACGGCACCTGCTCGGTCGAGTACAAGACCGTCCAGGCCGCCTGGACCGCGGTCAACGTGGCCGGCAGCGACACCGCCTGCCCGACCGGCAACGACTTCTCCCTCGCCGCGTCGCCGGCGTCGGGCTCGGTCAACCCCGGTAGCTCGGTGACCAGCACCATCGCCGCCACCCTGACCAACGGCAGCGCGCAGACCGTCAGCCTGTCGGCCAGCGGCCTGCCGAGCGGCGCGACCGCGTCGTTCAGCCCGACGTCGATCACCTCGGCCGGCGGCACGTCCACGCTGACCATCGCCACCGGCTCGTCGACCCCGTCGGGCACGTACGCGATCACCGTCACGGGCACGGGCGCCAGCTCGACCCGGACCACCACCTACAGCCTGACCGTCAACGGCGCGCCGGGCTGCACGGGCACCAACCCGACCGACGTCACCATCCCGGACAACACGACGGTGACCAGCACCATCACCATCTCGGGCTGTGCCCGCAACGCGTCGTCCACCAGCGCGGTCGCGGTCAACATCATCCACACCTACAAGGGTGACCTGGTCGTGGACCTCGTCGCGCCGGACGGTTCGGTGTACAACCTGCACAACCGGACCGGCGGCAGCGCCGACAACATCAGCCAGACCTTCACCGTCAACCTCTCCACGGAGGCCGCCAACGGCACCTGGACCCTGCGGGTCCGCGACGCCGCCTCCCTGGACACCGGGCGTATCGACACATGGTCGCTGACCCTCTGACCTGATCCTCCCCGGAAAGAAATGACGGAGGCGCCACCCGCACCCCTGGGTGGCGCCTCCGCGCACGTTCGCTCGGCGCGCTACGGGCCGGCCGGGGAGCCCTCGGCCCGGACCCGGGTCGGCGACAGCGCCCGGACCGGCGGTGGCGTCGGCTCGGCGGGGGACGCGGCACGTTCCGCGGCGCGGGCGATGTTGCGGGCCATGCCGCCGAAGATGAAGTGGTGGAACGGTGAGATGCACTGCCAGTACAGGTGCCCGGCCAGCCCGTGCGGGATGAACACCGCTCGCTGGTCGTACCGGCAGACGTGCTCGGGGCTGAGTAGGTCGGGGCCCACCCGCAGCTCCAGCCAGGCCCGGCCGGGCAGCAGCATCTCCGCCCGCAGCCGCAGCAGCCGGCCGTGCTCGATCTCCTCGACGCGCCAGAAGTCCAGCGCCTCCCCGACGTACAGTTCCACCGGGTCACGCCGCCCGCGGCGCAGCCCGACTCCGCCGATCAGCCGGTCGAACCAGCCGCGCAGCACCCAGGCCAGCGGTGAGGAGTACCAGCCGGTCTCCCCGCCGATGCGCACGATGACGCTCCACAGCGCGTCCGGTGGCGCGTGCACCCGGCGCGTCTTGTGATCGATGTACACGCTGCCGCCCGACCAGTCCGGGTCGGTGGGCAGCGGTTCGGCGGGCGCGCCCGTCCAGGTCGCCGTCGACCAGCGGGTCTCCACGTCGGCGTCCCGGATCTTCACCAGCGCCAGCGTGACCGCCTCGTCGAAGTCCTTGAGCCCTTCCGGTGGGTCGGGCACGTATCGCGCGATGTCGTGCTCGCGGCACACCGCCTCGTGGATGAGGCTCGCCACCAGCGGTTTGGCGATCGCGCCGGGCACCGGCGTGACCAGGTTGACCCACTGCGAGCTGAGCCAGGGCGTGAGCACCCCGACCGGCACGATGACGCGTGGGCGCAGCCCGGCGATGCGGGCGTACCGGTCCATCATCTGCCGGTAGGTGAGCACGTCCGGACCGCCGATGTCGAACGAGCGGCTGACCTCGCCCGGCACGCTCGCCCAGGCGACCAGGTAGTGCAGCACGTCGCGCACGGCGATGGGCTGGATGCGAGTGCCGACCCAGCGCGGGGTGACCATGATCGGCAGCCGCTCGGTGAGGTAGCGCAGCATCTCGAACGAGGCCGAGCCGGAGCCGATGATGACGGCCGCCCGCAGCGTCACCGTGGGCACCCCGGACGCGGCCAGCAGGGTCGCCACCTCGTCCCGGGAGCGCAGGTGCGCCGAGGCCGGCGTGCCGTCCAGGGCGGGGTGCGGCTCCGGGCCGCCGAGGTAGACGATGCGTTTGACCCCGGCCTGGCGCGCGGCCTCGGCGAAGGTGTGCGCGGCCCGGCGGTCTACGTCCTCGAACTGCGGAGTGCCCAGCGAGTGCACCAGGTAGTAGGCCACGTCGATGCCGCGCAGGGCGTCGCGGGTGGCGTCCAGGTCGAGCACGTCCGCCTCGGCGATCTCGGCTTCGTGCGCCCACGGCACGTCCCGCAGCCGCCCTGCCGACCTGGTCAGGCAGCGCACGTGGTGACCGGCCTCGATCAGCCGTGGGGCCAGCCGCCCGCCGATGTACCCGGTCGCCCCGGTCACCAGGACCCGTGCCCGCCGCCCCGCCGATTGCCGCGACATGCCTGAATTCTACGGACTTGGACCTTTGTCCGGGCCGCTGGAGCGGAAGCTGCGTCGTTTCGCGCCACGCGTCACGCGTCACGCACGCCATGCCCGGCGTCCGGCGTCCCTCAAGATCACCCGACTTGCCTGGCACCTGTGCGTATCTTGGCCGCTCATTGGCCCACCTGCCTGGCAAGTCGAACGACCATGGTGCGCCACGCGCCCGGGTCGCGCCCGAACGGTGTCGGGCATCGAGCGTCCACTGCGCGAGGTGGCCACCGTTCCGCAAGGCCTGGCGCGGACAGGTGTCCCTATGTGTGGCTACATCTTTTTTGATGTGGCCACACCAAAAAAGATGTAGCCACACGGCGAACGATGTCTTTCCGCGCCGCCCGCCGGAGGTCAGGTTTGCGGGAGTGGCTCGTGGGTCGGCTGGGAGGGCGCGGCGTCGGGGGCGGGGCGGGCCGCGCGGAGGACGGCCGCGAGGACCGCCAGCTGCAGGAGCAACTCGCCGACGTTGCCGAGCCAGAAGTGCGCGGCTGCGGCCCCGGCGGCGGCGAACATGGCGATCCCGCCCAGGCAGAGCCACGGGAACCGGGCCGTGCGCCACACCAGGGCACCGATCACGACGACGACGAGCATCGTGACGATCGCCGGGACCGGCGGCCCGGCGGTGGCCGCGTTGACGTAGCGCAGGGTGTCGGCGTACTCCCTCGGTTCGAGGCGCAGCGCGACGACGTCGGCGGCGACACCGAGCGCGATCAGGGCCGTGACCAGGACACTTCCGACGATCCGCACGGCCTTGTGTCGCAGCCAGGTCACGCCGAGCCGGGCGGCGAGGGCCGCGGTGGCGACGACGAGCAGCGGCGTGAAGACAGCGTGGATCCAGTACCGCGGCGCGTTGACCGCTTCCAGGGCCGGGCCGAAGCCCAGCAGCCGCCCGACGGCGACGGCTCCGCTGTCGTAGGCGAGGCCCACGCAGATCACGGCGACGAGGGCCGCGGCCGGTCCGGCGGTGCTTCGGCGGCGTGCCGCCAGCCCGGCCAGGATCAGCATGCATACCGCGATCGACGCCATCAACGCAGAGATCATCTGGACCGCCCTGGTGTTTCGTAGATGGGAACACCGTTTCGTCAGTGGGAAAGCTAAACCTCCCCGCCCTGATGGCGCAAGGGTTTGCGGCGGCCGCCCGTAAACATCTCCGGTCGGACGGTTGACAAGCCGGGTCGCCGCTGACTTCATTGACGTATCGCTGGCGAGAACATTGTTTCGTCTAGCGAAACAAGAAAGAGAAGGGAGGTTCCATGCGAAGTAAGTGGGCGGTCGTCACCAGCAGCATCGCTGTCGTCGCCGCGCTGGGTCTCATCGAAGCCCCGGCACAGGCGTACGGGCCGACAGCGAATTCGCTGGGCTGCCGGCTCTACTTCGGCGACGCGGGCACCGGCTCGTCACCGACCACCTGGAGCGACACGTTCGGGCTGACCCTGGCACCGGCCACGCCGGCACCGGGCCAGACCGTCACGGTCACGCTCACGGCCGCCGCCGGACCGCTCAACGGGCCCGCCCCGTTGGTCGCCGGCGACGTCCCGGTGGTCGCCACGGTGGCGCTCGGCGGCTCGCAGTCGGGCACGGTCACGCTGAACCTGGCGCCGTACCCGACGTCGGCCAAGGATCCGTACACGCCGCTCGGCGCGATCACGGCGACGGGCACGTTCGTCGCCGGACCGGCAGGCGCGGCCACCGCCACGGTGACACGGGTGAAGTTCGCCAACACCACCGCGGCGACGTACTGCTCCAACGCCGGGGACCGCGACCACAAGGCCGCACCCCAGGCCAGCACCATCGTCGAGGCGTTCAGCGTGTTCGACGGTTCGGCCACCGTGACCGCGGTGTCCGGGCAGACCGTCACCACGCACGCCCGCGCGGGCAATACCGTCACCTTCGCGGTGGCGGGCCTCGCGCCCGGCGCGACGCTCACCGCGTCCCTCAAGGACGGCGCGGGCGCGGGCACGGGCGAAGGCACCGGCACGGGCAGCACCGACGGGTCGGGAGCCGGAACGGGCACCATCGCCGTGCCGGCGGGCGCCACCACCGGGGTCCGCAGCGTAGCGGTCTCCGACGGCGTCAACACCGTCGTCGCGCCGATCACCATCCTGGGCACCCCCACCATCGCCATCAACCCCGGTGGCGGCGGCGCGGGCACCTCGGTCGCGGTGACCGGCACGAACTGGAACCCGGGCAGCACCGTAGCCATCCGCGGCTACCAGGCGCTGGCCGGACCCCCGCCGCCGAGCCCGACCGGGGACGCACCCGTGAGCATCACGGCCTCGGCGTCCGGCGGCATCAGCACCACCTACACCGTCAACGACCCCGCGACCGCATACCTCGGCGCGTCGTCGGGCGTGGGCCCGAGCACTCTCTTCGCCATCGCGAACTGGGCGGCCTCGGCCGACGCCTGCGTCGCGAAGACCGGCGCGGCGACCACCGGGTCCTGCTCGCTGACGTACAACCTGTCGCAGACCGTCACCGCGGGCAACCTCGCGATGGCCCGCGCGGCAGGCAGCGGCAACATCGCGCTGTCGGGCGTCACGCTCGACGGCACCGTCCACACCAGCACCGGAACGCTGCCGGTCATCACGGTGACGGACTACCGCGGCAGCACCTTCGGCTGGAGCCTCGTCGGCACGCTCACCGACTTCACCGGCACCCCGGGCGGCACCATCCCGAAGGCGAACCTGTCCTGGACCCCCGCCTGCACCGGCACCGCCGGCGCGACCAACGCCGTCACCGCGGCCGCGGGCACGGCGGGTCCGGTCGACGGCGCCACGCTGTGCTCGGCCCCGGCCGACGCGGCGGGCACCGGCGGCAGCTTCGACGCCTCCGCGGCGCTCGCCCTGACCGTGCCCGCCCACCAGCAGGCCGGTTCGTACTCCGCCACGCTCACGATCACGCTGAGCTGACGCGGAGACCGGTGGGGGCGGGCGCTATCCGTCCCCACCGGCCCCTGTATCCCACCACCCGGGGAGAGGCTGATGGCCATCTGGTCGCGTACGGCCGCGGTCGCGCTCGCCGCCGCACTGCTCGCCGTCACGGCGCCGATCCCGGCCCACGCCGCCGGCAACGGGCGCTGGGCGGTCGTGCCGACGCCGCCGGACAAGCCCGGCCCCGCCCCGCGGCAGTACTTCTTCCTGGAGTCGCCGCCCGGCCGCACCGTCATCGACTCGGTGCGCGTGGCGAACCTGACCGACCGCCCGATGACCCTGCGCCTGTACGGCGCGGACGCCTTCAACACCAGCGCCGACGGCGGGTTCGGGCTGCTCCCGCAGACCGAGCGGCAGCGCGGGATCGGCGCGTGGACGCAGCTGGGCCTGGCCGAGGTCGTCGTGCCCGCCAAGCGCCAGACCGACATCCCGTTCACCATCACCGTCCCGGCCAACGCCCCGCCCGGCGACCACGTCGGCGGCGTCGTGGCGGCCGAGTCCACACCCAGCGGGCAGCTCGCCGAGGGTGGCATGAGCATGGGCGTCACCCACGCCGTCGCGGCCCGCGTCTACCTGCGCGTCAGCGGCCCGACCGTGCCCGGCCTGGCCGTCGAGGACCTCGCCGCCGATCCGGGCGAGCTGACCTACACACTTGCCAACACCGGCAACATCCACCTGGTGCCGGAGCTCACGGTGACCTCGTCCGGCCTGTTCGGACACACCGTCACCGCCGCCGGGCCCGGCTCGCAGCTCGACCTCGTACCCGGCGCGCGCACCCGGCTCCGGGCGGCGCTGCGCGGCGTATGGCCCGTCGACGTCGTCACCACCACGGTCACCGCCACCGCCGAGGGCGGCGTGCGGGCCACCTCATCGACGACCACGGTCACCGGGGTCCTCCCCGCGCTGGGACTGCTCGCATTGCTCGCCGCCGCCGCGTTCCTGCTGGTCCGGCGTCGCCGCCGGGCCCGCCGCCTGCGCCCGCGAGGCCTGGCATGAGCCGCCCGGTCACGCCGCGCGGGTCTGTCAGGCGCAGCAGGAAAGCGGGCCGCAGCCTGACCGCCGCCCTGTTCGTGATGCTGGCGTTGCCAGCGGTGCCGGTTCCGGCGCACGCCGACGGGTGGAGCGTGACACTGTCCGCGCCCAAGGCTCGGCCGGGTGACACCGTGCGGGTCACCGGCGCGAACTGGCCCGCGGGGCGGCTGGTGCAGTTGGTCACCTGCGGGGAGCTGGCGCTCGGCGGGTCGTCGTCGTGCGACATGCGCGGCGCGCTGGCCACCGCGGTGAAACCGGACGGCACGTTCTCGGTCGTGCTGATCATCGGTGAGCCGCCCAAGCCCTGCCCGTGCGTCGTGCACGCGTCGGCGGTCGGGACCGGCGAGAGCGGGCACGTGGACACCCCGATCGACGTCTCCGGCCACCCGGTCGGACCCGTGCCGACCCCGGCGCGAACCCTGGCCAGGCTCGACGTGGTCGAGGCGCGGCTCACCGGCGGCGGGTCGGTGTCGGCCTGGTTCGGCGGTCCCCAGCACCGGACTCTGGTCTATACCGTGCGCAACGCCGGATCTCAGACGCTGACGGGCGCGCCGCTGACCGTGCGTGTGGGCAACGGCGCGGACGCCGTGCCGACCCCGCCCACCGGCGAGCTGCGCCCCGGCGAGACGCGCACGTACGAGGTCGCGGTCACCATCCCGTTCGCGGCGTTCGGGGCGTACCCGGTGACGGCCGAGCTGGGCGGGTTGGGGCAGGCCAAGGCGGTGCATCAGGCGTACCCGTGGGGACTGGTGCTGCTCAACGTCATCGGGCTGGCGCTGATCGGGTTAGGGGTGTGGCGGCTGGTGCGCCGTCGTCGGGCCCGTGCCGCCGGTCCGGCCCTGGCCGCCGACGGGCCGATGCTGCTGCCCGCCGTGGTGCGGGTGCCGGACCTCGGGGCGTACCTCGTCTTCGACGACGCGCCCGGTGCGGGCCGGATGCGCCGCCTGGCGGGTGGGCAGCTCGCCCCCGACGAGGTGCGCCGCCTGCTGGAGCGCGAGCAGCGGCAGCCCGCCGCGGTCGTCGACCTCGACGCGCTCGACGCCTACCTGACCGCTCGCGAAAGAGGGTGACCCGTGGACAGATCGACGGCGCTGCGCGCCGCGGCCGCGGCGGTGGTGGCGGCGGTGGCGTTCACCGGCTGCTCGGCCGTCATGCCCGGCGCGCTCGACCGGCAGCAGCCGGCGACGCTGACCGGCACCGGGCCGGGCGTCACCGACAGCACCGTGAAGGTGGTCTTCGTCGGCGTCGACCTGGGCACCACCGGCAGCAGCCTCGGCTTCCGCACCGCCGACGCCGGTGACCTGCCCGCACAGGTCAAGGCGCTGGAGGAGCACGTCAACGCGAACGGCGGCATCGCCGGGCGGAAGCTGCAGGCGGTGTTCCGCTCGTACGAGGCCAGCAACGACTCCCCGGCCGCCGAGGAGAAGCTGTGCAACCAGATCACCCAGGACGACCAGGCGTTCGCGGTGGTGCTGACCGGCCAGTTCCAGTCCAACGCCCGCCCCTGCTACGCCTCGCGCGGCACGCTGATGCTGGACGCGACCCTGGTCCCCAACGACGACGCCACGTACGCCAAGCTGTCGCCGTACCTGTGGTCGGCCAGCTATCCCGGCTATGACGAGTTCGTGAAAGCGCTGCTGTCGTCGCTGACGGGCGAAGGCTTCTTCACCGGCGCGGACGCGGTCGGCGTGGTCGCCGCGGACACCCCGGTCAACAAGGCCGTCTACGAACGGCTCGCCGAACCCGAGCTGAAGCGGCTCGGCGTCGCGCCGACCGTGTCCTGGGTCGACACCACCGACCTCGGCACCCTGAACGCGGGGCTCAACCAGGCCGTCGTCGACTTCCGCAGCAAGGGCGTCGCCCGGGTGATGTTCCTGGGCGGGGCCCGGCTGGCTTCGTTCTTCCTGACCACGGCTGCGGCGCAGAGCTACGCCGCACGCTACGCGGTGTCCAGTTTCGACAACCCGGCGTTCCTGGTGAACAACCCGGGCACGATCCCGGTCGCGGCGCTGGAGGGCATGGTCGGCATCGGCTTCAACCCGAGCCAGGACGTGCCCGACAGCAGGCTGCCCTTCCCCGGCGGCGACGCCGAGCGGGCCTGCCTGGACATCTTCGCCAAGGGCGGGCAGAGCTTCAAGACCAGGGAGAACGCCCGTGTCGCGTTCACCTACTGCGACGCCGCGCTGCTGCTGCACGCCGCCGCGAAGGATCTCGGCGCGAACCTCAACGCGGCCGCGTTCGCGCAGGCGGCGTCCGCGCTCGGGGACCGGTTCACCCCGGCCGCGGGCACCCGCGGGCTGCTC
This sequence comes from Catellatospora sp. NPDC049111, assembly GCF_040648615.1. Taxonomy (NCBI): domain Bacteria; kingdom Bacillati; phylum Actinomycetota; class Actinomycetes; order Micromonosporales; family Micromonosporaceae; genus Catellatospora; species Catellatospora sp. NPDC049111. The sequence continues at coordinate 9,037 of NZ_JBEZEB010000011.1, forward strand.
GGCGGGGACCGGCGCGCGGCCGGCGACGGCTACCGGGTGCTCGCGTACGACCCGGGCTGCTCGTGTTTCACCTATCGCGGTGAGGAGAAACGCTTTGCCGGCTGACGCGCTCAAGGCCACCGGGATCGACTGCTCCTACGGTCCGGTGCAGGTGCTGTTCGGGGTGGACCTGCGGGTCGCGCCCGGGGAGATGGTGGGCCTGTGCGGGCCCAACGGGGTGGGCAAGTCCACGCTGCTGCGGGTGCTGTCGGGCCTGCACCGGCCGACGGCGGGCCGGGTCGAGCTGTTCGGCGCGGACATCACCGGCGTCTCGGCGGTGCGGCGGGTGCGGCTGGGCATGGCGACCGTGGTCGGCCAGGCCGCGTTCGGTTCGCTGTCCGTGCTCGACAACCTGCGCCTGCACGGGTACGCCATGCCGCCCGCCCAGGCCCGCGAAGCCGTCGAGGCCGCGCTGACGGTGTTCCCGCGTCTGGCGCAGCGGGCGCACCAGCCCGCCTCGACCCTGTCCGGCGGCGAGCGGCAGATGCTGGTGCTCGCCAAGGCGCTGATTCAGCGACCGCACGTGCTGCTCGTCGACGAGCTGTCGCTCGGCCTGGCCCCGATCGTGGTCGGCGGCCTGCTGGAGATGCTGCGCCGGCTGAACGCGACCGGCGTGTCCGTGCTGGTCGTCGAGCAGTCGGTGAACGTGGCGCTGTCGCTGGTCGACCGGATCTGCTTCATGGAACGCGGCGCGATCGCCGCCGAACACCGCCCGCAGGACCTGGCCGACCGGCCCGAGCTGGTGCGCTCGCTGATGCTGGGCGGCCACGCATGATCGACCCGATCGTCCTCGGCCTGTTCACCGGCCTCACCTACGGCCTGCTGGCGGTGGGCCTGGTGCTGGTCTACCGGTCCAGCCGCTTCCTCAACTTCGCCCACGGCTCGGTCGGCGTCTTCGGCGCGGCAGTGCTCAGCCAGCTGGTGACCGGGGCCGGGGTGCCGTACTGGGTGGCGTTCGGCCTGGCCATGGCCGTGTCCGCGGGCGTCTCCGCGCTGATCGAGGTCGCCGTCGTACGCCGCCTGCGCGGCCGTCCCGGGGTCACCGGCATGATCGCCACGCTGGGGCTGTCGCAGTTCGTGCTGATCCTCGCGCTGCTGGTGAGCAGCCAGGGGCTGAACGGCCTGACGTTTCCGAAGCCGCCCGGTATGCCGTCGTTCACGCTCGGGCGCACCCCGATCGGGCCGGCCTTCACGGCGATGGCGCTGCTGGCCCCGCTGCTGCTCGGCGGGCTGGCGCTGTTCCTGCGGCGTACCCGGTTCGGCCTGGCGGTGCGCGCCGGAGCGGACGCGCCGGACACCGCGCAGCTCAACGGCATTCCGGCGGCGCGTATGACCACACTCGCCTGGGCGCTGGCCGGAGCGGTCGCGGCGTTCTCCGCGATCCTGGTCACCCCCACCCAGGGTGCGCAGTCGATCGACACCCTCGGGCCCGAGCTGCTGCTGCGCGGCCTCGCCGGGGCGGTGGCGGCGCGGATGGCGTCGCTGCCGATCGCGTTCGCGGCCTGCCTCGCGGTCGGGGTCGGCGAGCAGGTGCTGCTGTCGATGGGCGCGGGCCGGGGCGGGGTGTCCCTGGCCCTGGCCCTGTTCATCCTGGTGGCGCTGCTGGTCCAGCCGCAGCTCGGCCGCCGCGACGGCGAGCAGGCGCGCTGGCCGCGCGCGGTGCCCGCGCTCGCGTCCCGGGCCGGACGGGTGCTGGCGGGGCTCGCGCTGCTGGCGGCCGCCGCCACGGCCTACCTGGTCACCAACGAGACCGCCTCCGCGCTCACGACCGTGGCCGGGTTCGCGGTCGTCGGGCTGTCCGTGCTGCTGGTCACCGGGCTGGCCGGGGAGCTGTCGCTGGGCCAGTTCGCCTTCGCCGGCATCGGTGCGGCCGTGTCGCTGCACGTGGCGGCGGCGACCGGGAACTTCTTCACCGGCGCGGTGGCCGGGTGCGCGGCCGCCGCCGGGTCCGCGGTGCTGGTGGGCCTGCCCGCGTTGCGGCTGCGCGGCCTCGCGCTGGCCGCGACGACGCTCGCGTTCGCGCTGGCCGCCGAGGCGTGGCTGCTGCGGCTGCCGTGGCTGCTCGGCGACGGGGTCAGCGCCGCCAAACCGGTGTGGACCGGCTACGCCCTCGTGCTGGCGAAGGACTACTACCTGTTCGCGCTGCTGATGCTGGGGCTCGCACTGTGGCTGGCGCACCGGCTGCGCTCCGGCGGTTTCGGCCGGGTCGTGCTGGCGCTGCGCGACAACGAGGACGCGGCCCGCGCCCTGGGCGTGCCCGCGCCGCGCCGCAAACTCCAGGTGTACGCCGCCGCGGGCGCGCTCGCCGGGCTCGGCGGCGTCGTCATCGGACACGGCCAGACCCAGGTCACCGTGAACAGCTTCCCGGCCGTCGCCGGGATCGACGTGGTCGCCCTGACCGTGGTCGGCGGCCTCGGCCTGCTCGGCGGGTCGGTCCTCGGCGCGCTGCTCCTGATCGGCCTGCCCGGCCTGGTGGAACTGGGCATCTTCGGCCAGGCCGCGCTGACCCTGGGCTGGCTGCTCGTCGTCGTGGTGCTGCCCGGCGGCCTCGGCGAACCCTTGGCCCGCCTGGTCGCGCGCCTGCCGGGTGGGGCCGGCCGGGCCGGCGGTCCGGTAGCCGATCCGCGGCCGCCCGCGCAGCCGCCGATGCCCGCACCCGAACCGCTGCCGCGTCGACGTCCGCGGTCCGACGCCGATCCGGCCGTGGCAGTCGCTCCGATTCCCAAGCCGCGGCCTTCCGCGGTGTCCGCGGCTTCCCCAAGGGCAGCCGTGACGCTGCCCCGGCGCACGTCGCCGCTGCCGGCGGGGCCGGGGCCACTGCTGGAGGCGCGCGGGGTGGCGCGGGCGTTCGGCGGGGTGCAGGCTGTCGGCGGGGTCGATCTGGCGGTGGGGCCGGGCGAGGTGGTCGGCATCATCGGCCCGAACGGGGCCGGCAAGACGACGCTGTTCGAGATCCTGGCCGGGTTCACCCGCCCCGACCAGGGGCAGGTCGCCTTCGCGGGGCGGGACGTGACCGGCCTGAGCCCGCAGCGGCGGGCCGGGCTGGGCCTGGTGCGCTCGTTCCAGGACGCGCGGCTGTTCCCGACGCTGACCGTACGAGAGTCGCTGCTGGTCGCGGGGGAGCGCCTCGCGCCGACCGGCCTGCTGACCGCCGCGCTCGGCGGACGCGGCCCGCAGCGGCGGCAGGAGGCGCTGGCCGGGGACCTGCTCGACCTGTTCGGCCTCGCCGAGCACGCCGACCGCCAGGTGGGGGAGCTGTCCACCGGCACCCGGCGCACCGTCGAGCTGGCCTGCCTGCTGGCGCTGGAGCCGTCACTGCTGCTGCTCGACGAACCGTCATCGGGCGTGTCGCAGGCCGACGGGATCGCGCTGGCCGAGCTGCTGTCGCGCGTCAACCGCGAGCTCGGCGTGGCGCTGCTGGTCATCGAGCACGACCTGCCGCTGCTGTCCCGGCTCGCGGAGCGGATGGTCGCCATGGACGCGGGCCGGGTCATCGCCGACGGCACACCCGACCAGGTCAGGGCTCATCCTGCCGTGGTCGCCGCCTACCTCGGCACCGATGCCGCCGCAGTGCACCGGTCCGGTGCCCCCGTCTGAAGGAGATTCCCATGTGGAGAGCACGTGCGGTCGCGGTCCTCGCCGTCCTGGCGGCGGCCGTACCGATGATCGCGTCACCGGCGGCCGCGAAGCCGGTGCTGACGCTGAGCAAGTCCAGCGGGCTGAGCGACGGCGCGTCGATCACGGTCAACGGCTCGGGGTTCACCGCGAACCTCAAGCAGATCGCGATCGGGCAGTGCATCGCCGAGGTGAAGGGCCCGACCGACTGCAATCTCGCGGGCGGGGCCCAGTTCGTCAACGCCGACGCCAGCGGGAAGATCCCCTCGGTGACCCTGCGGGTGGCGAAGAAGTTCGGCTCGTTCGACTGCACCAAGCGCCAGTGCGTGATCGCGGCGCAGATCCTGCCGTCGTCGGCCTCCGACGACATCGTCAAGGCCAACGCCACCAGCACGAAGATCTCGTTCGGGACGTCCGGCGGCAGCTCACCCGGGCCGCAGACCTCGCCGGGCGGGACGCTGGCCAAGACCGGGCCGGGGGACGAGCACTGGGTGATCGTGCTGGCCGGGACCGCCCTGCTGCTGCCCGGCATCGGCTTCCTGCTGCTCATGCCGCGCCGCCGCCGGGCTCTGGCGGGCTGAACGCGAAAGGGGGCGGGAGCCCGACGGCTCCCGCCCCCTCGCCGTACGTCAGCTGGCGTAGGTCTCGAACTCGGCGACCTTCGGGGTGGCCGACGAGCTGGTGATCCGGAGGGTGACCTTCGTGGTCGAGGTGGCGGTGAAGGTGATGGTGCCCGAGCCGCTGCCCGACTTCAGGACGGCCCCGGTCGCGCCGTTGAGGACCTGCCAGGACCCGATTCCGGAGCCCGACGCCTCGCGGATGACGATCCGGGACACCGTCTTGGCGGAGCTCCACTTGACCGAGATGTCACCGGTCGACCCGGAAGGCGACCAGAACGTGCTCAGGTTGCCGTCCTTCACGTTGCCGTAGCTGGTGCCGCTGGCCTTGCTGGAGCCGTCGGCGCCGGCGTCGGAGGCGAGGCTGAGGTTGGTGCCGCTGGGGCTGCTCGACGGCTGCGGGCTCGGCGAGGAGCTGGCCGACGGCGACGGCGCGGTCGAACGCGACGGGCTGGCCGACGGGGCGGGGCTGCTCGGACCCGCGGTCGGCGACACCGGCGTGCAGCTGCCGTTGGACACCTGCAGGCCCTTGTTCGCGCCCGCCGTGGCGGCCACGACGCTGGGCACGCAGCTCGCCGCGTCCAGGGTGTACGCGTACGGGATGCTGACCGTGGTGTTGGACACCACGTTCGGCCCGGCGGGGTTGTTCTCCGAGCCGGGGCTCGACCAGGTCACGTTGTTGAAGATGTTGCCGCTGACCTGCCAGTAGCCGGCCTCGCTGGTGTAGAACGTGCCGAGCACGTCCTTGGAGTTCTGGAAGTAGTTGTTGTCCACCTTGGCGCGTGCCCCGGCCCGAGAATTGATGCCGGACTCGACCAGACCCGAGTAGTGGTTGTTGTAGATGTGCGCGATGCCGCCGCGCAGCAGCGGCGTACGCGAGTCGATGTTGCTGTAGTAGTTGTGGTGGAACGTGATGAAGCCGTTGCCGGTGTCGCTCTCGCTGGAGCCGATCAGGCCGCCGCGGCCGGAGTTGCGCAGGATGCTGTAGGACAGGGTCACGTACTGGACGTCGTCCTTCATGTCGAACAGGCCGTCGTAGCCCTCGGACTCGCCGCCGGACGCCTCCAGCGTGACGTGGTCGACCCAGACCCGGCGCACGGTGCTCTCCATGCCGATGGCGTCACCGCCGTTGGACAGCGGCGAGCCCGACTTCTTGACGTTCCGCACGGTCACGTTCTGGATGATGATGTTGCTGGAGTCCCGGATGTGGATGCCCAGCTGGTCGAAGATCGCGCCGCTGCCGACCCCGATGATCGTGACGTTGCTGATCTCCTTGAGCTCGATCTTGTCGGCGGCGGTGTTGCAGCTGTCGCCGGACACCTTGGTGGTGTTGCCGTGGTTGATCGTCCCGGAGACCTGGATGATGATCGGGGTGCTGCTGCTGGCCCGGTTGCACAGGGCCGCGTGGATCGCGGTGCCCGTGGAGGCCTGCACCGTCGCGCCGCCCGCGCCGCCGGTGGTCCCGCCGTTCTGGGTGGCGTAGCCGGTGACGCCGCCGGTCGCGGCCGCCGCCTGGGGCGCCTGCAGCGCCACGCCGACCGCGGCCGCCAGGGCCGTGCCGGCCAGCGCGGCCGAGAGTCGCACAACGACTGGTCGTTTCATCTTCGTCTCGCTTTCGTGTTCGGGCGCGGGTCATCGCCGCTGAATGGCCGATCGCGGCGCGCCGGCCAGGCTTCGGGCCTGTCGCCTGTGGCCGGGCAGGTCGCGGATCGACCGGGAAGGGTGCTCTGGTCGAGGTGGAGCGGTCGTCGGTGCCGTCGCGACCTGGAATCGGGCCTTCGAAGCCGGCGGCGGCTGCGCCCGTGCCGAATCGTCGGGGTCGCGGGCTGCCGTCTCGAGCCGGAGCCGCCCGATCGAGGACGGTCGGGCGTCAGTAGCCACGCGCCCCGGTCACGTCCGGTGGGAGGCCCGTTCCGCCGGCGTTTCGGGAAAGCGCATTCCCTAACACGGTGCAGTCCGGGCGGGGCGAAGTCAATGGATCACCGTGTGCAGGATTGTTGCAGCGCTCGGGCTTTCGACCTCGCACGGGCCATTGACGGGCGTTGGCGTGCGTCGCTACCTCGTCCTATCCGGAATGCGCTTTCCGGGATGGACGGAGGTCACCAGCGGCGTTCGAGCCACAGCGGTCCGCGCGGGCGCAGCGCGATCGCGGCGCTCGGCGAAGGATCGCCCTCGACCTGGGCGAGTTTCGCCTCGCACCACGGCAGCAGGGCGGCGCGCAGCATGGCTCGGGCCAGGTGCGCGCCCAGGCAGGTGCGCCGCCCGGCGCTGAACGGCAGGAAACCCCAGGCGGGCCGCCCGCCGTCGAAGCGGTCGGGGCGGAACGTGTCCGGGTCGTCCCACAGCCGGGGGTCGCGGTGGGTGAGCAGCGGGGAGTACAGCACGAGCGTGCCCGCGGGCAGGTGCACGCCGGTGGCGGTGGTGTCGGTGGAGGTGACGCGGCTGCCCAGCCAGCCGGCGGGATACAGCCGCAGGGTCTCGTCGAGCACCTGGCCGAGCGTGTCGGCCTGTCGCCACTCGGGTGCCCCGGCCAGGTGCCACAGGGCCCAGGCGAGGGTGTGCGCGGTGGTGTCGTAGCCGGCGGCGAGCCCGACCCGGATCTCCGCGACGGCGTCGTCCAGGCCGGACAGGGCCTCGGCGAGGCTGCCCGGCGGCGGGTCGGCGAGGATCGCCGCGATGGCCGCGTCGAGCCGCCGGAACAGCAGCGGGCGCGGGATCATCGGGCCGGGCGCGGGATGCTGCAGCGGGTGCAGGAAGTCGGCGAGCAGCCGGTCGGGCATGGTGTTGGCGAAGAACGCGGCGTTGAGCATGCGGCGCACCACACCGCTCGCCCAGCCCAGCGCCTCGAACCGGCCGGTGGGCAGGTCTGCCCGCGCCACCAGGTCGAGCTGTTCCAGCAGGTGGCCCAGAGCACGGGCGTGGAAGTGCGGGTTCAGCTCGCGGCGGCGCGGGTCGTGTTCCGGGTTGTCCTGGTAGACCACCCCGGCGGACAGATACGGCGTGAGGCCGCTGAGGCTGCCGACGCTGCGGAAGGTGTCCAGGTCGCCGAGCACGGCCCGGTTCCAGTCCGGGGTGTAGCCGACCACGGCGGTGCGCCACAGCCGCAGCCGGAACACGTCGCCGGTGCGGGCCCCGTCGCGCAGCAGCCGCACCGGATCGGTGGACCACCGCCACAGGTGGCCCAGCAGGGGCGTGCCCGCAGGGGAGGGGAGCGTCACCGGTACTCCCGTCCCTTCCAGACCGCGGTGCGGCGCAGCGCGGTCAGGTAGACGGGCAGCGCGGCGGGCGCGGTGAACGGCACCAGCGCGGCTTCGGCGTACGCCCCGCGCCCGGTCTTGGCGTTGGACAGCACCCGCTCGGCGAGGCCGAGCACCGCGGCGACCCGCCAGCCGGGGCCGCGCCGCCACAGCAGCCAGGGCACCGTATAGGCGACCAGGTTCCCGGCGAAGCTCGCCGCGAGCAGCACGTCGCTGCCGTTGTGCGCGGCCCGCATGCTCTTGCCGACCCCGCGCACCGCGCTGCGGTAGTCGTCGTACATGCGGGTGCTCACCAGGTCGCCGCCCAGCGCGAGGCCGAGCTTGAGCCCCTTGCGGCGGCTGAGCCTGGCCAGCTCCAGGTCCTCGACGATCTCCCCGGCGACCGCGGCGTGCCCGCCGAGGTGCTCGTACGCGGCGCGCCGGAACGCCAGCAGCTGTCCGTTGGCCACCGCGGCGGCCGGGATCGGCAGGTCGAGCAGCTGGAACGGCAGGAAGCCCAGCAGGTTCTCGTCGATCAGCGGGACCAGGAAGCGCTCGCCCAGCGTGCCTGTCTGCTGGCGCGGGAACACCGAGAACACGCCGGCCCGCTGGCGGCGCTGCTGCGCCCACACCGCGTCCAGCGCCCCGGGCCGCAGGGTCACGTCCGCGTCCAGGTAGACCAGCAGGTCGCCGGTCGCGGCCTCGGCGAGCTGGTGGCAGGCCCAGTTCTTGCCGATCCAGCCCTCCGGCCGGGGCGCGCCGGTGATCAGTCTCAGGCGCGGGTCGGCGAAGCCCGCCACGACGTCGGCGGTGCCGTCGGTGGAGCCGTCGTCGAGGACCAGGATCTCCTCGGCGGGCTGGGCGAGCAGGCCGGGCAGCGTGTACGGCAGCCGCGCGGCCTCGTCGCGGGCGGGCACCAGCAGCGACGTGCGCGGCCGCCCCGGCGCGGACTGCCCGCGGGCCAGCACCGGGAACGAGCGCGCGTTGCTCAGCAGCCCGGCCGTCTTGACCAGGTGGAAACCCGCGACGGCGGTGCTCAGGACGCCCATGGCGCGGCCCCCTGCACGGTGTCGATCTGCTCGTCGACGCTGCGCCGCCCGGCGAGCACCCGCCGGAAGCTGGCCAGCGGGCGGCGCGGCTCGGCGGCGGCGAGCTGGCCGTCCAGGGCCGACAGGTCGGCGGCCAGGGTCTCGGCGAGCCGTTCGGTGACCTGGCCGTCGCTGCCGCGGCGGGTCACCTCGGTGCAGGAGACGTACGCTTCGGGTCTGGTGTGGCCGCGCAGGACGACCCGGACCGCGACCGCGTACAGCGGCACGCGCGCCTGGCGGGAGTACCAGGCGGCGCCGGGCGACAGCGGGCCGGGCGGCCCGGCGGGGCGCAGTTTGCCCTCGGGGTAGATGACCAGGGTGCGCCCGTCGGCCAGGTGCCGCAGCCCGGTGCGGGGCTCGGCGGTGCCGAACACCCCCACCCGGCGCACGAACCGGTAGCGGGCCAGGTTGTCCTGCTGCATGAGCAGGCAGGCGGGGTGCCGCGAGCGCTCCAGCACGACCGACGCGACGAACGGGTCCCACCAGCTGTGGTGGTTGGCCGCCCAGACGAACGGGCCGCGGGGCAGCCCACCGCGCAGCCACACCCCGCGCAGGTCCCGGCGCACCAGGTAGGTGAAGCCGTGGCGCAGGAACGCCGCCACCGGGTCACGCATCCCGGGCCTCGCCGTCGGCGGCCGGCCGTTGCCGCTGCCACAGCAGCAGGGTCAGGGTGATCAGGGCGAGGCCGAACCCGTAGTCCTCGACCGGGATGTGCCACGGCGCGCGTACGCCGCTGATCTGCTCCTCGGCGTAGTGCACGACGGTCGCGTCGGGCCGGGTCAGCCAGCCGTCGACCGGCACCATGAAGGCCAGCGAGATCGCCACGGTCAGCCAGTACCGGGCGGTGCGCAGCAGTCCGGTGCGCAGCACGGCGAGTTCCAGGGCCACCACGGCGACCGGGGCGGCCACGGCGGCGATGGTGTACTCAGCGGCCACGTCGGCCACCCGTGGCTTCCGGCTGAGCGGGGGAGCCGGTCTCGGCCGGGCCCGACGCAACGGCGGCACCCGGCAGCGATCGGCCGGGACGGCGGCCACGGCCGAGCAGCCCGGCCCGGCGGAGCAACTGCGGGCCCTGCCCGAGCACTTCGAAGGTGAGCAGCGCGCACAGCGGCACCACCAGGAAGAACAGCCACTCCTCCCACGGTAGGCCCGCGACGGTGACGCCGGTGGTGTACCGCTCGGAGAACCACCAGTGGCCGCGGGCCGTCGCGATCAGATCCCAGATCACGAACACGGCCACCACCGGGGCCAGCGTGGACACCAGGCGGCGCGGCTGCCGGTAGACGCGCGCGCCGAGCACAGCCTCCAGTGGCAGTGTCACGGCGACGCAGGCGGCCAGGATCAGCAGGTAGCGCAGCGCGTCCATCAGCTCGCCCGCTCCGGCGCGCGGGGCGTCGCGACAGGGGTGCCGGCGGGGGTCAGCAGGCAGCGGGCGGCCACCTGCAACCGGCGATGGGTGGGCACTGTCGCGCGGCGGGCGAACACGTCGAGGTCGGCCCGTTCGATTTCGTCGAGGATGCCGCCGTACAGGTGGAACGCGGTGCGGATGCAGGCCTGCGAGGTCGGCGCGAGCATGGTGACGCCGGGGGCCGCTGCCGCGTAGTGCTCCCGGGCCCGGGTGATCTCGTAGCGGACCAGTTCCCGGATGGCAGTGGTGGCGGTGCCGCGCGCCGCCGCCTGGTGCAGCTCGGCCGGGCTGACACCGAACGTGCGCAGGTCGCGCTGGGGCAGGTAGATCCGCCCCCGCTGCAGGTCCTCGCCGATGTCGCGCAGGAAGTTGGTCAGCTGGAAGGCCAGGCCGAGCTGCCGGGCGGGTTCGCGGGCGGCCTCGGCGTCGGCCGGCTCCAGGATCGGCAGCATCATCGTGCCGATCACCGCGGCGCTGCCCTCCATGTAGCCGAGCAGGTCGTCGTAGTCGGCGTACTCGGTGACCTCCAGGTCCATGGCCATGCTGCGCAGGAACGACGCGAAGTCGGCGCGGTCCATGTCGAAGCGCTCGATGGTGTGCAGCACGGCGGGCAGCAGCGGGTCGTCGACGGCGGCCCCGTGCAGGCCGGCCACGAAACGGTCGGACCACTCGCGCAGCCGGGCGGCGCGCTCGCCGTCCGGCAGGTAGTCGGTGCTGTCGACGATCTCGTCGGCGTAGCGGGTGAAGCCGTAGAGCGCGTGCACGTGCGGCCGCTTCCAGGCCGGGAGCAGACGGGTGGCCAGGTAGTACGTGCGGCCGTGGCGGCGGTGCAGCTGCCGGCAGCGCTCGTACGCGGCGGCGAGTTCAGGCTCCACGGGGCTCTCCTCGGAAAAATCGACTCAACAATCGACGCAACTTCGACTCTACGCTAATCTGAGCGCGTGGCAAACGACACCTTCTCCGCGACCGCTCCTTCCTTTACCCCGACCGCGGGTCCCGGGTCGGTAGACCACGCCGTCGACCTGCACGAACGAGTCGAGCAAGCGCTCAGCGACTTCGTGCTCGCCGAGACGGCGGCACTGCTCGACGTCGACCACGCGCTCGAACCGCTGCTGGCCGCCGCCCGCGACGCGGTGCTCGGTGGGGGCAAGCGCATCCGGCCGCTGTTCGCCTACTGGGGCTGGCGCAGCGTGGCCGGCCCGGCCGCGCCCGTGCAGCCGGTGCTGCCCGCGCTCGCCGCGCTGGAGCTGCTGCACGCGTTCGCCCTGGTCCACGACGACGTGATGGACCGTTCGGCGACCCGCCGGGGCCGTCCCACCGCGCACCGGGCGCTGGCGGCGGCACACGCCGGGCAGCGGCTGCGCGGCGACGCCGAGCGCTTCGGCGACTCCGGCGCGATCCTCGTCGGCGACCTGTGCCTGGTCTGGGCCGACCGGCTGATGAGCCGGGCGAAGGTGCCCGCCCCGGCGCTGGCGGGCGCACGGGCGGCGTATGACCGGATGCGGGTCGAGGCCGTCGCCGGGCAGTTCCTGGACGTGCTCGGCGACCACGCGCGCAGCTGGTCCCCGGAGCGGGCGCTGCGCACCGCGCGCCTCAAGACGGCCGGTTACACCGCCACCTGGCCGCTGCACTACGGCGCGGCGCTCGCCGGGGCCACCGGCGCCGCGTTCGCGCGCGGGCCGCTGGGACGCGCCTACACGCGCTACGGCCTGGCCGTCGGCGAGGCGTTCCAGCTGCGCGACGACCTGCTCGGCCTGTACGGCGAACCCGCCGTCACCGGCAAACCGGTCGGCGACGACCTGGGCAAGCCGACCATGCTCCTACTGCTGGCCCGCGCGCGGGCGAGCGCGGCCCAGCACGCCGAGCTGGATAAACTGCTCGCCGCCGAGCAGCCCGACGTGACCCGGCTGGCCGAGGTGGTCCGCGCGACCGGGGCCGCGCGGCGGCTCAGCGACATGATCACCGAGCGGGTGGCCGACGCGCAGGGCGCGCTCGCGGACGCGCCGCTGGACGAGTCCGTCCGCGCCGCGCTGGGTGAACTGGCCGCCGCCGTAGCCTGGCGCGCGGCATGACCGGAAGGAGCGCACGCATGCGGACGGTTCCCGGACGCACCGACCACGTGGTCGTGGTGGGGGCAGGGCTGGGCGGGCTGGCCTGCGCGCTGCACCTGGCCGGGGCGGGCCGGCAGGTGACCGTGCTGGAACGCGAGGACGTGCCGGGCGGGCGGGCCGGTCGGCTCGACCGCGACGGCTACACCTTCGACACCGGCCCGACCGTGCTGACCATGCCCGACCTGATCGCCGAGGCGTTCGCCGCGGTCGGCGAGGAGATGGCCGACTGGCTCACCCTCACCCCGCTGGACCCGGCCTACCGGGCCTGGTTCGCCGACGGTTCGAAACTCGACGTGATCGCCGACCCGGAACGTATGGCCGAGGAGATCACGCGGGTCTGCGGCCCGCGCGAGGCCGACGGCTACCGGCGCTTCGTCGACTACGCCCGCCGGCTGTGGGAGCTGGAGCGGCACGACTTCATCGAGCGCAACTTCGACAGCCCGCGCGACCTGCTCACCGCGAACCTGCTGCGCCTGGTCGCCGCGGGCGCGTTCGGCCGCCTGCAGAACCGCATCGACACCTTCCTGAAAGACGACCGCACCCGCCGGGTCTTCTCGTTCCAGGCCATGTACGCGGGCCTGTCCCCGCACAAGGCGCTGGCCGTCTACACCGTCATCGCCTACCTCGACTCCGTCGCCGGGGTGTACCACCCGCGCGGCGGCATCCATGCTCTGCCCCGCGCCATGGCGGCAGCGGCCGAGAAGCACGGTGTCCGGGTGCGTTACGGCACGCAGGCGCTGCGCGTCGAGACCGGCGGCGGCCGGGCGACCGCGGTGATCACCACGGACGGCGAGCGCATCCCCGCCGACGCGGTCGTGCTCAACCCGGACACCGCCGCCGCGCACGCGCTGCTGCCCGGCTCGAAGCCCCGGCGGCTGCGCTACTCGCCGTCCTGCGTGGTCATGCACGTCGGCTCCGATGCCGAGTACACCGAGGCCGGTCACCACAACATCCACTTCGGACGGCAGTGGCGGCGCACCTTCGACGAGGTGATCAGCAAGGGGGAGCTGATGAGCGATCCGTCGCTGCTGGTCACCAACCCCAGCCGCACCGACCCGTCGGTCGCCCCGGACGGCCGGCACACCTACTACGTGCTCGCGCCCGTCCCGAACCTGGTCGCCGGGGAGCAGGACTGGCGCGGCGGGCTCGCCGACCGGTACGCCGACGAGCTGATCGACGTGCTCGAAGCACGCGGCTACCCCGGCTTCAAGGCGGGGGTGCAGACCCGGACCGTCGTCACCCCGGCCGACTGGGCCGAGCTGGGCATGGACGCGGGCACCCCGTTCGCGGCCGCCCACACGCTGACCCAGTCGGGCCCGTTCCGGCCGCGCAACCTGCACCCGGCGCTGCCCAACGTGGTCTTCACCGGCTCCGGCACCACCCCGGGCGTCGGCGTGCCGATGGTGCTGATCTCGGGCAAGCTCGCCGCCCAGCGGATCACCGGCGGCTGACGCCATGAGCGAGCGTCGCGAGCGAATCAGCAGGCCCGGTGATGCCGCCGACGAGCTCGGCGAGGAGACGGCATGAGCGAGCACCGCGAGCGAATCGACGGCGTGGGCGGGCAGGGGCGCAGCGCCGGGGACGTCGCGCGGCGGCTCGGCGTCGCGGTGACCACGCTGCGCACCTGGCACCAGCGGTACGGCCTGGGGCCGAGTGAGCACGTCGCGCACCGGCACCGCCGGTACACCCCCGACGACGTGGCCCGGCTCGAAGTGATGTGCCGGCTGACCACCGAGGGCGTGCCCGCGCACGAGGCGGCCCGGATCGCGCTGGCCGGGCTGCCCGGCGAACCCGCCGCGGCCCGCCTCGCCCCGGAGCCCGACTCGTCGGCGCGGGGGCTGGCCGTCGCCGCGGTGCGCCTGGACATGCCCGCGATGCTGTCGATCATCGCCGCGGCGGTACGCGGCCGCGGCGTCGTCTACGCCTGGGACCACCTGCTGTGCCCGGTGCTGGTCGAGGTGGCCCGGCGGCAGCAGCCGGACGGCCACATGATCGAGGTGGAGCACCTGCTGTCCCGCTGCATCCTGGAGGTGCTGTGGACGGTGCCCCGGCCGTTCGGCGCGTCCGCCGCGCGTACGCTGCTGGCCTGCGCCGCCGAGGAGCAGCACACGCTGCCGCTGGAGGCGCTGGCCGCCGCGCTGGCCGAGCAGGGCTGCGGCAGCCGCATGCTCGGCGCCCGCGTCCCGCCGCTGGCCCTGGCCGACGCGATACGCCGTACCGGGCCCGCCGCCGTGTTCATCTGGTCCCAGTTCGCCGCGACCGGCGACCCGGCCCAGCTCAGCCCGGTCCTGGCCGCCCGCCCCCGACCGGCCCTCATCGCCGCCGCCGGCCCCGGCTGGTCCGACCCGCTCCCCGACGGCGTCTCCCGCCCGGCCGACCTGACCGACGCCCTCCGCCTGGCCCTCCCCATCACCGCCCCCCGCCCCCGCTGACCCCGGTCGCGGGCCGCGTTTTTCATAGACGTTGGCCTATCACGTCGAGTTTTCGTGCCTCGGAGTCGATGTAATAGGCCAACGTCGATCGCAAGGCGGAGCGGGTCAGTGGTCGCGGAGCAGGGAGCCGGCGCCGTGGACCTTGTCGTCGATGCCGTTGTCGCGCAACGCCATCCACCAGGTCGCGGCGTTGATCGCGATGACCGGCTTGCCCAGCCAGCGTTCGGCCTCGTCGGCCAGCCGCACCATCGACAGGTTCGTGCCGCACTGCACGATCGCGTCGACGTCCGGGCCGTCGACCTTGCGGATCGCCTCGCGCAGCTCGTCCTCGGTCACGTGTGCGATCGCGACCGCGGTCGGGCACTTCAGACCCTCGATCGCGGTGACCTCGAACCCGATCTCGCTGAAGAACTTCACCACGTTCTGGTCGCCGACCGGCTGGTACGGCGTGACCACGCCGATGCGCCGCGCCCCGTAGATCTTCAAGGCCCGCTCGCAGGCCTCCGCCCCGGTGGCGACCTCCAACCCGGTGATCGCCTTGATCTGGCGGACGAACTCGCGGTTGCCCTCGACCCCGCCCCAGAACGTCTCCGCCGACATGCCCATGACCATGTAGTCGGGCTCGCAGGTCAGCACCCGCTCGCAGGCGGCTCCGATCTCGTCGCGGATCTGCACCAGCAGGTGCTCGAAGTTCGCGTCGTCGGACAGGTCCTGGTTGCGGATGTGGATCCGCGAGAAGTGCGCGGTCACTCCCGGCACCGTCATCGAGTAGAAGTCCGGCTCGACGATCGTGTTCGTCGACGGCGCGATCACCCCGAACTTGCGCCGCCACCCCAGTGCGTCGGTCATACGGGCACCTCCACAGGACGAAGGCCGGCGGCGCGGGCCGCGCGGACGGTGAGCAGGGCGGCGGTCAGGAAGACGGCCTGGGCGAGGGTGTTGGTGCCCTGCTCCAGCCACTGGAAGGCCAGCGTCTCGTGCTCGGGGTGGTTGCGCAGCGGCACCAGCGAGGTGACGGCGACGATGCCGAGCACGAAGAGCACGACCGCGACCCAGGCCCGGCGGCGTCCGGCCAGCACCGCGCCGAGCACGCTGATCAGCGTGACACCGGTGGTGGCCGCGACGAACGCAGGTTGCACGCTGCCCAGCGCGAGCGCGGCCCCCGCGACCCCCACACCCACCAGGGCGTACGGCCACCACGGCGCGCGCCGCCCGCGCAGGGTCGTGTGCAGCGACCACAGCACCAGCAGCGCACCTGCCGCCATCAGCGGGAACAGCGACTGCTCCAGCCAGCGCAGGTCGTGGCCGAACGAGGACAGGATGAGCTTCCAGGTGGACTTGGCGACCCCGCCCAGCCCGATCAGCACGCCGCCGACGCGCCCGGCCGCGGCGGCCCGCCGGTCGATCGTGGCGGACGCCCCGCCGAGCAGCCAGAACCCGCCCAGCGCCAGCAGCGTGGGGACGTAGTCCTCCAGCGCCAGGATCACCGGGTAGTCGTTGGTGTTCACGCGTCCTCCCCGAACACGTCACGCTTGCGGAACGCGGTCAGGAACCGCCAGAACGCCTTGCCCTGGGTCAGCCACGCCACCCGGGCCCCGTTCTTCGCCCCGGCCAGCACCTTTTCGGCCAGCCACGGGGTGACGGTCTCCACCCGGTCCGCCAGGATGTTGAAGACCTTCTTCGCCTGCGCCAGTTCTTCCGGGGTGTAGTCGTGCGTCAGCAGGTCGGTGACGACCATGCCGGGGGACAGGTGGTGCACGGTCACCCCGGTGCCGTCCACCTCCTTGGCGAGGCTGTCCGTGGTGTAGGTGACGGCCCGCTTGGTCGCGCCGTACACGGTCAGCCCGGGGCGGCGCATGCCGTTGGAGCCGAAACCCTCCATGTTCCACAGCGCGCCCGCGCCCTGGGCCCGCATCCCGGCCAGCGCGACGGCACTGGCGTGCAGCAGGCCGCGCAGGTTCAGGTCCACGGTCGCGTCGAGCGCTTCGGGGTCGAGTTCCCACAGCTTGCGCCGGGCCGGGGACATGCCCGCGTTGTTGATCCAGATGTCGACCCGCCCGTGCCGCTCGACGGCCGCGTCCCACAGTCGCCGCACCGCTTCGCGATCGGTGACGTCGGCGACCACGCCGTACGCCGCCGGAACCTGCTCGCCGGCCCGCTTGACCGAGTCGACGGACCGTCCGCAGTAGACGACGTGCGCACCCCGTGCGGCCAGTTCCCGCACCAGCCCGAGCCCGATGCCCCTGGTCCCGCCGGTTACCACCACAACCTTCGTCATGCCGCGTCCTCCCACTCCAAGAGGCCGTGCAGGACGCTGTCGAGCAGGTTGCCCTGGAAGATTTCGTAGACGACGGCGAGGCGCTTGCCCGCCGACATGCCGGGCTCGGCGTCGATCATGAACTCGCGGTACTTCACCTTGGTGACATCCGTGAAGTGCAGGGAGCCGAAGGCGGCCCGGCCGAAGGCGACCGCGTTGCCCCAGGCGTCGGGGCCCTCGTGGAACAGCCGGTTGCCGTCGCGCCGGGCCGAGGCCGTGGCGCTGCGGTTCAGGGCCCCGGACCAGGTCAGGGTGCGGCGGGTGTGCAGCAGGTCGACCGGTTCGAGGGCGATGCGCACGTCGACCGTGCCGCGCGGCTTCTGGTCGGCGCCCCAGAGTTCGCAGCTGCCCGCGTACGCCCCCGATTGTTTGGTGGGCATGATGTGCGGGACCGGGCCGCGGCGCGTCTCGGCCGCCAGGAAGTCGGTGACCCGGGCCTGGGTGGCGGGGTTGTCGTCGTGGTCGGTGCTGCGGGTGTAGACGCCGTTGAAACAGCCGACGACCGACCAGCCCTGGTAGAGCACAGACGAGTACACCTGGGTCTGCCCGTCGGGCAGGATCTGGTTCCAGGTGTTCAGGTCGACCTGCCAGCCGGGGCCGTAGTAGTGCGAGTCGACGAACGAGCCGTAGGGCTGGCCGGTGCCGTAGAAGTCCGGCCCGGTGTACACCCGGTCGTCGTCGGCGTCCTTGACCCCGAACGCGAACGGCGCGCCCAGCCGGAACTGCCCGGCCAGCGGCCCGCCCCCGGTGAGCCCGCCGTCCATGTAGTACGTGGTCACGCCGTTGTCGAAGACCGACGAGCGCCGGATGTCCTCGTAGCCGCACCAGGTACCGGTGGCGTCGAACAGCGACGGCCGGCCGTGCCACTCCCCGGTGATGCGCTTCTGCCACTCGCTGGGCTCAGCCATTGGCCACCAGCTCGGCCCGGATCGCGTCGGTGGTCGCGTCGCCGAGCAGCCGGGACACCTGCGCCCAGACCGGGTCGACGTCGCGGCTGAAGATGTTGGCGCGCACCGCCGCGTCCCGGGCCGCCAGGTCGACGCCGTCCGGGGCGGGCAGGCCCTTCTCCACCAGCGTCGACCAATGGTCGGCGTACGCGTTGACGTGCGCGTCGATGCTCGCGAAGGCCTCCTCGGTGGCCCGGTTGACCAGCATCCACGGCGACATGACGGCGCGCTGGCGCGGGCCGACCGCGGCCGGGGACAGGCCCTCGGTCGCCGAAGCGGCCTCGAACACCGGGGTCAGCGGGTGGAAGGCCGCGTCCAGGTAGGGCAGGTTGACGGCCAGGTCGGCGCGGGGGATCAGGTCCAGGTGGAAGGCGTGGTACGAGCCGCCGTACACCGAGTCGAGGGTGAAGTGCGGGACGGCCGAGTCCTCGGGGGTGAAGGCGAAGATCATGTGGCTGTCCAGGTGGATCATCGGGACGACCAGGCCGACGTAGACGACCTTGGCGACGGCCCCGCCGCGGAAGATCCGCACCGAGCCGACCGGGGCCGGGGACATCGGGCTGGTCAGCTCGGCCAGCGGGGTGTCCTGCGCGACCAGGTCGGGGTGGCGGGCGAGGATACGTTGCAGGGTGCGCTCGCACAGGTCGGCGGGCAGGCTCACGGTCACTCCTCAGGGGTGGATTCGGACTCGGCCGCCGCGGCCGCGTCCCAGGCGGCCTGGACGGTCGGGTGCTCGCCTCGGGCCTTGTGCACCCAGGCGCGGGCCAGCTCGGGGTTCTCCCGGCGGGCCGGGGACGCGATCACGGTCGCGGTGCGGCGCGGCACGTCGCCGGTGATGCTGTCCTCCTCGGACAGCAGCCAGCCCTTCTCGGCCAGCTCCTGGCGGCGGCGGCGGTAGTGCACCGCGATCAGGTCGCTCTTGATGTGCAGCTCCGCGCCCAGGTCGAAGGGCAGCAGCTCGGGCCGCACCTTGTTCACGACCTCCGCGTCCTCGTAGAAGATCTTCAAGGTGCGGCTGATCGCGTTCTTGTCGGCCCACTTGCCGGTGAAGAAGGTGCGCAGCGCGACCCACTTGACCAGCGTGGTGGTCTCGTCGATCGGGATGTTGGTGTCGTAGATGATCAGCTCGCCGATCGGCAGCCGCACGTGCAGCTTGATCATGTTGGGCAGCATCCAGCCGGCCGAGGTGCGCACCGGCGGCCGGTTGTTCAGGTCGCCCTTGTTGCGGTTCAGCGCGGCCCAGATGCCCTTCGGCCGTGGCGGGTACAGGTCCACCGTCGCGAACGCCGACCACTCGTCGGGGGTCTCCAGCTCGTACTCGGCGACCTCGGGGCGCTCCGGGTTGCCGAACGCGCCCGCGTGCACGAACGGCGCGTGCGCGATGTCGCAGCCGTTCTCCAGGATGCGCTCGTAGTTGGCCTTCCACAGGAACTCGCCGGTCACCGCCCGGAAGCGGCCGCCGTTCTCCTTCAGGTCGTCGAACTCCGGCCACACCGGGATCGGCGGGCGCTCGGACTCCGGCAGGTCGCCCATGAACACCCAGACGAAGCCGTACTTCTCGGCCACCGGGTACGAGTCGACGCGGGCCTTCTTCGGGATGGCGCGGCCGGGCAGGTTCGCCGGGATCTTCGTGCACTGGCCGTCGGCGTCGTACTCCCAGCCGTGATACGGGCACACGATGCAGCCGTCCTTGGTCCAGCCGCCGGACAGCGCCGCGCCGCGGTGCACGCACAGGTCGGACAGCGCCACCGGGCGGCCCTTCGGCGTGCGGTAGAGGGCCAGGTGCTGGCCGAGCACGGTGACCCGGGCCGGCTTGACGGTCACCCGGTCGGAGAACTCGACCGCGTACCAGAAGTTCTTCAACATGGCTTACCTCCGCTGGATGGACGCGACGCCGTCGTGACCGGCGAGCTTGTCCCATTCGGTATACGACGCCTGGTCGCCGGTCAGATGCATCCGGCAGAACGTGCCGAGCAGGTCGGCCAGCAGTTCGCGGTGGGCCGCCGGGTCGCCGTCGGCGGGCTGGTCGAGGAACGCCCGCGCGGCGGTGTGGTCGACCGGGTGCACGATCGCGAAGTGGTTCGCCCCGGCCAGCCGGACCAGCGCGTTGTCGCCGCCCCGGTCGGGCAGCGCCTCGTCGAAGGTGCGGCTGATCGGGTCGCGGCGGGTGGCCGCGTCCTCGCCGTAGCGGTCGGCGGAACCGTTGATGACCCCGTCGTTGGTGCCCGCGACCAGCAGCACCGGGCAGTCTGCCTGGGCCGGCAGCACGGTGCCCGCGGGCCAGCCCAGCATGGTCGCGACCATGGTGTGCGCCCCGTAGGTCGCGACGGCCTTGACCTCGGGCACGAATCGCGCCGACTGCAGCGCGACGGTGCCGCCCGCCGAGTGTCCGATCAGGGCGACCTTGTTCAGGTCGAGCAGTCCGGCGACCGGCCCGGTCATCGCGGCGAGGGCGTCGAGCACCGGCCGCAGCGACGGCGTGGTGGGCCGCGTGCCGTAGCCCTCCGGCCGGGCCGCGTCCAGGTCCACGCCCGGCGTGATGCCGTGCAGGCCCCCGAACAGCGTGCCCACCCAGTCGTACGTCACCGCGACGATGCCCTGCTCGGCGAGTCGCACCGCGAGCCAGCGGTACGCCTCCTGGCCGACGTTCACCCCGGACACGATCACCGCCACCGGGTACGGCGCACCGTCCGCGTCGGCGGCCATCACGCCGGACAGCCGCTCCCGGTCCGAGCCGTCCGGCCGGGCCGGGTAGTAGACGCGCAAGTGCGCGGTGTCGAACGGGGCCTCGTGACCCGGGATCGTCGCGGCCCACCAGACGGAGCGGATCACGGTGGTCACGGCCGGGCCGACTTCCGGTCGCCGCCCCACAGGCCGCGGACCAGCTTGTCCGTGGTCTCCTGGCCGAAGAAGCGCACACCCATCACGTTGGCCGGGTCGCGCTCGGCGATGTTGCGCCGGATGCGCAGATCCGTCTCGGCCAGCGCGGCGCGCTCCTCCTCGGGCACCGGCGGGGCCTCGTCGACCCAGCGCAGCCACCGGTCCACGTGTTCATGCGTCAGCTTGCGAACGATGTCGAGGTTGCGCTCGCTGCGGCCGAACGAGTAGCAGTACGCCGTCGGGCTCAGGCTGGCGCGGATGAAGCCCGCCCGGCTGACGAAGTACTCGAACTCGGGGTCGGCGCGGTGGGCCAGCCAGTCGGCGTCGAGCGGGGCGTAGTAGCTGTCGTAGTACTCGCCGTCCTCCATCAGGTTCACCCGGGGGACGGAGTCGAGGTAGAACCAGCCCTCCGGCCACACCAGCAGGGCCAGGCCCAGGTGCGGCACCTTGACCTGGGGGCCCAGCCACACGGTCAGGTGCAGGTTGGCGAAGCTCGCCGACGGGTTGCCCAGCCAGGAGTGCACCATCCAGTCGACCTCGGGACCGCTGTACGCGGCCAGCGAGCCGCCCGGGCCGTCCGGGTACTGCCCGTACGACTCCAGCTCCAGCGTGGACTCGTCGCGGTGCAGCTCGAACCGGGCGTCGATCTTCGCCTTCAGCTCGGCGAGCAGTTCCTGGTACAGGTGGAAGGTCTCGTGCACGTCGACGACAGGGGAGTTGTCCACCATGTCCTCGACGTGGCGCAGGGTCTCGGCCACGGTCGGTCTACCTTTCTGTGAGGGCTTGCACGAGCCGCCAGGGGCGGCCGTCGACGAGGTCGGTCTGCCGCGACACCTGCCGGTTGGCGGCCTGCGCAGGGGCGACATCAGCCCGCCCGGACACCTGTCCGGCAGGCACGGTCGTGATCACCGGATGGCTGATCCGCCCCGTGAACGGCCCCTGCCAAGCGGTCCACAACGTGAAGTCCGGCGACAACGCGAACACCGCGCTGTCCTGCTCCACCGGCGCGACCGCGATGACGTTGAGCCGGTTCTCCGCCGCCCGCTCCGGCAGCCCGAGACTCAACTCCCACGCCTCACCGGCCTCGAACGGCACCGCCACCACATCGGCGTCGGCGAGCGCCGCCAACCGGAACACCTCCGGGAAGATCGAGTCCGTCCCCGCCACCATCGCCAACCGCCCCCAGGGCAACTCCACGATGTGCACCGCACCCCCCTCGCTGGGACGACCTTGCGTGGACCGTGGGGGCGACACGGGTGAATCCGGCGTATCGGCACCAGTTCGCGCAAGATCGTCGGGATCTTGGGGGTGGAGGACGGGTTGGCGGGCGAGCTCGCCGTTGGCGTCGAGGAGGACCGGGCCGGTCGGGGTGGCGGTGACGGCGTGGGCGTTGGTGCCGTCGAGGGCGGCGGCGAGCAGGGTGGGGTCGGTTTCGGTGGTGACGATGAGGCGGGCGCCGGCAGCGGCGGCGCGGGCGGTTTCGCGTACCACGGTCGCCGTGTCGCCGCGGACGATCGCGACGGGCAGTGTGGCCGCGCCGGCGGGGTGGCGGCGGCCGTGCGGTGGGGCGGCGATGGGGGCGTAGAGCTCGGGGCGGCGGGCGGCGAAGATGTCGGTGCCGTCGGGGCGGCGCTTGTCGTCGGCCAGGGACGGGTCGATGTCGGCGATGACGACGGCTTCGCCGGTGCGCGGGCCCTTGGCGACCACCGTGCCGTCGGGGGCGACGATCTGGCTCTCGCCCGCGCCGTGCAGCCATTCGGCGGGCACGCCGAGCGCGGCGCTCAGCCGGGGGAGGTGCGCCTCGGGCAGCAGTGGGCCGACCTTGTTCGCGGCGACGACCCACACCTTGTTCTCGGCCGCGCGGACCGGGATGTGCAGGCTCGCCTCGTCGGTGGCGAACGAGTTGAGGCTGTTGAGCAGCACCTGCGCGCCGCGCAGGGCCAGGCCGCGGGCGACCTCGTTGATGACGCCCTCCATGCAGGCGTACATGCCGAGCCGCCCGAGCGGGGTGTCCAGCACCGGGCCGACTTCGCCGGCCGGGTCGAGGTGGTCGTTCTCCGCGCCCATCAGCGTCTGCTTGTCGCACTGGCCGAGCACCGTGCCGTCCGGCCCGAACATGAAGTTGGTGCCGCCGGTGCGGCCGTCCGGGTGCGCGTGGGTGACGTTGATCTTCACGTACACCCGGTGCTTGCGGGCGCGCTCGGCGACCGTGGTCAGGAACGGGTCACCGGGCCGGGTGGCGATGCGGTGCGCTTCGGCGCGGTCGGTGTAGTAGGACAGGTGGTTGCAGAACTCGGGCAGGACGATCAGCTGCGCGCCCTGGGCCGCGGCCTCGTCGATCAGTCGCAGGCAGGCGGCGAGGTTGGCCTCGACGTCCTGCGACGCCGCGAGCTGCACCGCGGCGACCCGTGTTGGAGCCATGTGGTGTCTCCGGTTCCCCTAGCGAAACGCTGTTTCCCGAAACTACACTCGCGGGGGCGTTTGCAACAGTGGTTGACCGGAGGTCGTGATGCTTTCTCACGTGGTGCTGATGACGTTCACCGACGCAGACGATGCTGCCAAGGCGAAGGATCTTTTGGAAGGGCTGGTCGGGGCTGTTCCGCAGGTCCGAACGCTCCAGGCGAACCTGGACGAGCTGCACACCCCGGTCTCGGCGCACCTGTGCCTGATCACGACCCACCTGGACGCGGACGACCTGCGCGGATACCAGGAGCACCCGGCGCACCTGGAACTGGCCCAGTGGCTGCGCCCGCGGCTGGCCGCCCGGGTCGTCGTCGACTTCAGCAGCTGACCCGCTTCAGCTCAGCGCGGCCAGGAAGCGCAGGCAGCGGTCCCAGGCCAGCGCGCTGGACGCGGCGTCGTAGTCGGGCGAGGCGTCGTCGGTGAACAGATGCCCCCCCGCGTAGGTGAACACCTCCGGATGCGCCCCCAGCCGCGCCATGGCCAGCTCCCACGACATGATCGCGTCGGCCGACTCGTACTCGTCGCGCTCGGCGATGTGCAGCTGGGCGTCCAGGCCCGACGGCATACGGCGCGGCGTGCCCGCGGTGCCGTGCAGCAGGAGCAGGCCGCCCACCCGCGGCTCGTGCTCGGCGATGGCCTGCGCGAAGCTCGCGCCCATCGACAGTCCGGCCAGCACCCCGCCCCCGGGCAGGTGTGCCGCCGCCTGCCGGGCGCGGTCCTGCACCACCTCCGGTCCGATCTCGCGGAGCAGCGCGAAGCCCTCGTCCACGGTGTCCACCACCACCCCGTCGTACAGGTCGGGCGTGAGCACCGTGTGCCCGGCGTCGCGCAGGCGCTCCGCGGCGCTCAGCACGGCCGGGCGCAGCCCGATGACGGAGTGGAACAGCAGGACGTGGGCCATCCGCCCATCCTGGCAGGCGTGCGGGTGCACCGCCCGCCGCGAATCGACGCAACCGGACGGAACGCCGTTTCCCTTCCGGGCGGGTCGGCTATAGCGGAGTCATGATAGTTCACCTGGCACGGCGTCCCGCGGCACAGTGGTGGGCGCTGGCCGGCTTCTTCGCGGCGGTGATCGTGGTGGCCCTGGTCGGCTCGCTGGCAGTGGCGCGGCCGGCCGACGACTACACGGCCCTGGCCCGGCCCGGCTGGGCACCGCCGTCCTGGCTGTTCGGACCGGTCTGGACGGTGCTCTACGCAATGATCGCGGTGGCCGGCTGGCTGGTCTGGCGGCGGGCCGGCTGGGGACCGGCCATGTGGGCGTACACCCTGCAGCTGGTCCTCAACGCGGTCTGGACGCCGCTGTTCTTCGGCGCGGGCCAACGTGGCCTGGCGTTCGCCGACATCGTCGCGTTGTGGCTGGCCATCGGCGTCACCGTATTGCTGTTCCGCCGGATCTCGGCACTCGCTGCCTGGCTGCTCGTGCCCTACTGGCTCTGGGTCACCTTCGCCACCGCCCTCAACCTCGCCATCTGGCAACTCAACTGACCCGCACCACTGCCCCGGGGCGAGATCCGGGACCGCGCCGTCCCGCGAGGATGCCGAGGGTTCGGTGCGGTCCCGTCCCTCACCAAGGTCATTCGATTTGCCTGGCACCTGTGCGTATCTTGAGGCCGCGTTCGCCCACTTGCCAGGCAAGTCCGACGATCATGGGGCGGTCGTCCCGCCTGGTGGGAGCGGGCGATCGCGGGTGCCCGGGATCGGGATGGCCGGGGTGGCCGCGCCTCGGTGAAGGTCCTGCGGACGCGCGGCCTCCGCTGTCCGCCGCGTTCGCAAGACGCGAACGCGCGGCCCCCGCTGTTCGCGGGCGCCGCGCGTTCGCAGGAAGCGCGAGGTGAGGGGCGGTCAGGCCGACGGTGTCCAGTCGGCGCGGCGGCCGAGGTACGCCAGCAGTTCGGCGGTCGGGTCGGTGTCGCCGGCCACGGTCAGTTCGGGGGCGTACGCCCCGTAGGCGCGCAGTGGTTCGACGATCTGCCGGGCGACCGTGAGCAGCTGCCGGGAGTCCTGTGCGGTGAGCGGGGACGGCCGGCCGGTGGCGACGGCGATGTCCCAGGCGTGCACGGCGGCGTCGAGCGCGGCGGCTCCGGCGGCGATCCACAGCGGCAGCGGACCCTGCGGCAGTGGTACGGGGACCTGCTCCGCGTCGGCGGGCACGGTGGCGAAGGCGGCCGCCGACGCGCTGAGGGCCTGCTCCAGCAGGGCGGTCGCGTCTCCTTCGATGCTGCCCGAGGGCTGGAACGGGTCCTCGCTCGGCCACGGCCCGCCGGTGATGGCGGCGGCGAACCCGATCTGGTCGCCGGTCGCGTGCTGCAGAACCTGGGTGACGTTCCAGTGCTCGCAGGGCGTCGGCAGGTCCCAGCCGCCGGCCGGGACGCCCGCCACGGCGGTACGCAGCGCGGTGTGCGCGGCGGCGAGCAGGGTGATCGCGTTGGTGCCGGTGATCGTGGTCATGGCTCCGCCCTTCGTCTCGGCAGTTCCGGAACGGAATGCCTCGTTCCGTTTCAGCTTAGCAGAGCGGAACGATCCGTTCCACTGCTAATCTGAACCGGTGACGGAGACGGACGCGGCCCCGATGTCGGGTCGCAAGCAGCAGGCGGCACGCAACGACACGGCGATCCTTGACGCGGCCCGGGAGGTGTTCCTCGCCGATCCGAAGGCGCCCATCGCCGCCGTGGCCGAACGGGCGGGCGTTGGCATCAGCGCGCTCTACCGCCGCTACAGCGGCAAGGAGGAGCTGCTGCGAAGGCTGTGCCACGACGGGCTGCTGGTGTTCGTCGCCCAGGCCCAGGCGGCGCTGGTCGAACCCGACCCGTGGCGCGGCCTGACCGGGTTCCTGTCGGCGGTCGTCGACGCCGACGTGCACTCGCTGACCGTGCACCTCGCCGGGACGTTCACGCCGACGCCCGAGATGGGCGCGACCGCCCGCCAGGCCGGCGAGCTGGCGGCGCAGCTCGTGCAGCGGGCGCTCGACGACAACAGCCTGCGCCCCGACGCCGTACTCGCCGACGTGACGCTCCTGCTGGAGAGCTGCGCCGCGGTACGCGTACCCGACCCCGCGCGCACCCGCGAACTACGCGCCCGCCACCTGGCCCTGCTCCTGGACGGCCTCGCCGCCGGCCGCGACCGCGCCGACCTCCCCGGCCCGCCTCCCACCCCCGCCGAACTCAACTGGCGCTGGCGCACCCCCTGACCGGGTCGCCATACGCACCAAGGTCATCCGACTTGCCTGGCACCTGGGCGTATGCGCCCTCAAGATACGCACTATTGCCAGGCAAGTCGGACGATCATCGGCGCTCGGCGCTCGGCGCTCGGCGCTCGGCGCTCGGCGCTCGGCTGGGCGGCGCGGGTCAGCGGAGTTCGGTGAGCAGGGACTGGCCCTGGGGCCAGGAACCGAGGCCGGAGTCGGCGTTGAGGTGGCCGCCGCCGGGGACCACGACCAGGCGGGAACCCCACGCCGCGGCGAAGGCCTCGCTACGCGGCAGGGCCGCCCACGGGTCGTCGTCGCCGGCGACGACGATGCTCGGGAACGGCAGCGGCACGAGCGGCACGGGGCGGAAGTTCACCAGCTCAGGCACCTCGGCGGTGTCCACATCGGCGGGTGCGACCAGCAGTGCGCCGCGCACCTTGGCGGTGTCGCCGCCGCGGGCGACCCAGTGCGCGACCGTCACGCAGCCCAGGCTGTGCGCCACCAGCGTCACCGGGGCGGATGCGGCCGCCACGGCGGCGGCCAGCGCCTCGACCCAGTCGCCGACCAGCGGGTGGAACCAGTCGGCCTGCTCGACCCGCCGGCACCCCAGCTCCTGCTCCCACCGGGTCTGCCAGTGCGCCGGGCCGGAGTTCTCGAAGCCGGGCAGGATCAGCACGCTCGTCACACCGGCAGCGTAGGCGGCACCCGGCTCGGCCCACCGATGCGGGTCACACGACGGATCACGACGCCGGGTACGCGTTCGCCGCCGCGCCCGCGCCGCCCGCCCGGAACGCGGCCGGCGCGTGCACGACACACGTCTGCGCGTACTCGGCGATGCCCTCCTCGCCGTACTCGCGGCCGTACCCGGAGCGCTTCACGCCGCCGAACGGCGCGCGCAGGGACATGCCGGTGCGGTTGTGCGTGTTGACGAACACGAACCCGGCCTCCAGCCGCCGCGCCACCGCGAACGCCCGCTCCTCGTCGGCCGACCACACCGACGCGCCCAACCCCAGCTCACCGGCGTTGGCGCGAGCGATCAGGCCGGCCTCGTCGCGGTAGGACAGCACCGGCACGGTCGGCCCGAACTGCTCCTGCGCGACCAGCGGCGCGTCCTCGGGCACGCCGGTCACCAGCGTCGGCGTGACGAAGTGCCCGGCCCGCAGGTCGGCGCCCGGATCGACACGGCCCACCGGCAGCGCCCGGCCGCCGCGCGCCACAGCGTCCTCGACCAGCCCCGTGATCCGCGCCGCGGCCTCGGCGGTCACCACCGGGCCCATGCTGACCCCGGCGGCGAGCGGATCACCCAGGCACAGCACCTCGGCGGCGGCCGCCCGGTACGCGGCCACGAACTCGTCGTGCCGGGTCTCGGGCACGTACAGCCGTTTCGCGGCCATGCACACCTGCCCGCTGGTCGCGAACGAGGCCATGACCAGCCGCCGCATCGGCTCGGGGGACAGGTCGGCGTCGTCGAGCAGCAGCACCGGATCGTTGCCGCCCAGCTCCAGCACCGTCGGCGTGGTCTGCGCCGCGGCCGCCGCGGCGACCACCCGGGCGGTGGCCGCGCCGCCGGTGAACGCGACCTTGCCGACCAGCGCGTGACCGACCAGGGCCGCGCCCGCCGCCGCGTCGCCGTGCAGCACCTGCAGCACCGCGGTCGGCAGTGCCGACGCCAGCAGCCGCACCGTGCGGTCGATCGCCAGCGGGGCGAGCGGCGACGGCTTCACCACGACCGTGTTGCCCGCGGCCAGCGCCGGGGCGATCTTCAGGAAGGACAGGATGATCGGCGCGTTCCACGGGGTGATCGCCGCGACCACGCCGTACGGGCGGCGGCGCAGCAGCAGCCGACCCGCCGCGTCGTCCAAGGCCGTGTCCGCGAGCACCCGCGGGGCGTGCTCGGCCACCCAGCGCAGGAAGGTCAGCGCGAAGCCCAGCTCGCCGCGGCAGTCGGCCAGCACCTTGCCCGACTCGCGGGCCAGCAGCTCGGCCAGCGTCGGCAGGTGCGGCTCGACCGCGTCGGCGGCGTCCCGCAGCGCGGCCACCCGGTCGGCGACCTCGACCCGCGCCCAGTCCCGCTGCGCCGTGTCGGCGGCCAGCACCACGGCGTCGACCCGGGCCGGGTCCGCGGCGGGCACGGTGCCTACCAGCTCGTACACCCGCGCCGGGTTGTAGCGCGTGATCCGCTCGCTCATGCCGTCTCCCCGCGGCGAACCCCGGCGGGTTCGCCGAACTCGCTCATGCGGGCACCGGGCGCAGGGAGGAGATCATGCAGGCGCGCAGGAGGTGGGTGCGGGCGCGGACCGGGTCGGCGGCGGTGGTCCGGATCTCGTCCAGGTACGCGGCGCGGGCCGCCGGGTCGGTGGCGGTGAGGCGCTGGTAGTTCTGGTGGGAGACGGTCTGCACGTACTCCAGGGCGATGCGCCGCCGTTGGGCCGCGGCCAGCCGGATCGCGCCGTCGCCGGTGACCAGCGCGCGGGCGTACGCCACCGCGTCGTGGATGCCCGAGTTCATGCCCAGCCCGCCCAGCGGGTTGTTCACGTGCGCCGCGTCCCCGGCCAGCAGCACCCGTCCCACCTGGAACGTCTCGGCCACCCGCTGGTGCACGCGGTAGATGCTGGCGTGCGCGACCCGCCACGGCCGGCCCGGGTCGGCGACCTGCCGCAGCCGGCCGTCGAGCCGGTCCAGCTCGTCGCC
The DNA here is from genome assembly GCF_040648615.1 of Catellatospora sp. NPDC049111. Lineage (NCBI taxonomy): Bacteria > Bacillati > Actinomycetota > Actinomycetes > Micromonosporales > Micromonosporaceae > Catellatospora > Catellatospora sp. NPDC049111. The sequence continues at coordinate 38,065 of NZ_JBEZEB010000011.1, forward strand.
GTCGGGCGTGCCGTCCGGGGTCGGCAGCAGCACCCGCCAGTGGTCCGGGGTGTGCAGCAGCACCGACCAGTCCACCGGGTCGAACACGTAGTTGACCTCGGCTAGGTCGTCGAGCAACGTGGGCAGGTCCTCGTCGGTGGACGCGACCAGGAAACGCTCCGGGTAGGTGATGCCCGTGAACTCGACGCCCAGCGACCGGCGCACCGCGGAGTGCGCGCCGTCGGCGGCGATCAGCCAGTCGGCGCGTTCGGTCCGGCCGTCGGCGGCGCGGACCACGACGCCGTCGGGGACCTGGTCGACACCGGCGACCGGCCAGCCGAACCGGATCACGCCACCCGCGGCCTCGACCTCGGCCCGCAGGATCGGGGTGAGTTTCGACTGCTCGCACTGCACCCGGTACGGGTACGGCGTGTCCCGGGCGAGCACGCCCAGGTCGAGCGTGGCGACGTGGCCCGACGCGCGGTCCCGGTAGGCGAACGTCGGCGCGACCAGGCCCCGGGCCAGCAGCGCGTCGACGACGCCCAGCTCGGCCAGCATCTCCAGGGTCGGCGGGTGGAACGTCGACGCCCGCGACTCGGCGGCCAGCTCGTCACCGGCCTCCAGCACGGTCACCGCGACACCCTGCCGCGCCAGCGCCAGCGCGGCGGTCAACCCGACCGGCCCCGCCCCGGCCACGACGATCCTGCTCATGCCCTCTCCTTCCGGTGTCCGGTTCGCCACGCTGCCCGTCCGGCGAACAGCGCCGGTCGACGGCCGCCCCGCCTTTTCATCGACGTTGGCCTATGGCGTCGAAAATTCGTGGCGCGGATTCGATGTGATAGGCCAACGTCGATGGCAAGGCGGGGCGGGGCGACGGTGCGGGTTGATCGCGTCATGGGTGGTGTTTCGCGTCCAAGGCCAGGGCTTCGCCCTGACCGACGAGTCCCGTGAACTCGGACCAGGCGAGCCGGTCCGCGCTCGTTCCGCCGACGGCGGCGATCTCGCGATAGGCACGCTCAGCGGCGTGCAGGGCCGCCAGCAGCGGCGCGACCGGGTGCAGCACCAGGCGCACCCCGGCAGCGGCGAACTCGGCGTCGCTCGCGGCGGCGGTGTGCCCGCCCGCCTCGGAGCGGTTCAGCACCAGCGGCACCCCGGGCAGCGCCGCGTGTGCGCGGGCCAGTTCGTCCAGGTCGGAAACGCCCTCCAGGAAGACGGCGTCGGCCCCGGCGGCCGCGTAGGCCCGGCCCCGGGTGATCGCGTCGTCCAGCCCGGTCACCGTGTACGCGTCGGTGCGCGCCACCACGACGATCCCGGTGCCGTCGGTGACGACAGCCCGGATCTTGCGGGCGGCCGTGGCGGCGTCGACGAGTTCCTTGCCCGCGAGGTGCCCGCAGCGTTTCGGCATCACCTGGTCCTCCAGGTGCAGGCCGGACACGCCCGCCGCCGCGTAGCGCCGGGCCGTCCACACGGCCTGCAGCGCGTCGCCGTAGCCGGTGTCCGCGTCGGCCAGCAGCGGCGCCCCGCCCAGCGCGGGCGTGATCCGGGCGGCGCGCTCGGCGATGTGCGTGCCGTGCACGTAACCCAGGTCGGGCAGGCCCAGGTCGAGGGCGGCGCAAGCGGCCCCGGACAGGTGCGCGGCCCGGTGCCCGGCGCGGACGGCCAGCGCCGCGGTGGGCGGGTCGTACACGCCGGGCAGGTGGGTGACGCCGGCCGAGGCGAGCAGGGCCCGCAGCGCCGGGGCGGTCACGGGCGGCCGTGCAGCGCGAAGCCGCCCTCGACGCCGACGACCCGCGGGTTGGTGAAGAAGCGCAGCGTCTCGGCCGTGCCCTCCTCCGAGTAGCCGGACAGCCCCCAGGCCGGGCGGGGGGTGAACAGGTGCAGGCTCATCACGCTGGACCCGTTGACCTTCACCTCGCCCGCGCGCAGCCGCCGCGCGACCGCGAGCGCGGCCTCCTCGTCGGTGCCGGTCACGTACGCCTCCAGCCCGTACGGCGTGCCGTTGGCCAGCGCCACCGCCTCGTCGACGGACTCATACGTGTGCACGGCGGCGACCGGCCCGAAGATCTCGTCCGTGGTGTGCGCCGGGTCGACCCCGGTGACCAGCGTCGGGCTGAGGTGGTTGCCCCGCTCCGGCACGGTCAGCGGGGCATGCGCGGTGCCGCCGTGCCCGACGAGCGCGTCGCGGGCGGCGATGACCTGATCGCGGTGTCCGGAGTGGACCAGCGGCCCGAAGTCGGTCTCGGGGTCGAGGGGCGCGCCGACTCGCAGCGTGGCCAGCCGTTCCAGGGTCGCGTCGAGGAGCTCCGCGGCCCGTCCGGCGGGCAGGATGAGGCGGCCCAGCGCCCGGCACCACTGCCCGTTGAGGGTGGTGAGCAGGTCGGCGGCGGCGCGGGCGGCCGTGGCGGTGTCCGCGTCGGGCAGCACGACCAGCGGGTTGTTGCCGCCGAGTTCGAGCTGCACGGGCTTGACGTCGTACGCGCAGGCCGCCGCGACGGCCCGGCCTCCGGCCAGCCCGCCGGTGAACGACACGGCCCGCACGCGCGGGTCGCCGACCAGCCGCGCCCCGGTGCCCGCGTCGCCGTGCACGAGCTGGAAGAGTCCGCCGGGCAGTCCCGCCCCGGCCAGCGCCTCGTGCACCGCCCGCGCCAGCAGCTGCGTGCCGTACGGGGCGTACTCGCTCGGTTTGACGATCGTGGGGCAGCCGGCCGCGAGCGCGTTGGCGGCCTTGTGCGCGGCCATCGGCGCGGGCGCGTTCCACGGGACCACGCACACCGCGGGCCCCCAGGGCAGCCGGTCGACGTGCGCGAGCCGCCCGTCCTCGCGCGGCATCGCGCTGCTCAGCCAGCCCTCGCGCAGCTGCATCGCGGCCAGCCGGAACGCGCCGCCGAGGATGACCGACAGCGGCATCGTCTGCGAGATCGGCACGCCGGTCGCGAAGGACTCGATGGCCGCGATGTCGCCCCCGACGGCTTCCACCCGTGCGGCCACCGCGTCGAGCACGTCGGCGCGTGCGGCGGCGGGCAGGCCGGACCAGGCGGCGGATTCGTGCACCGCGGTCGCAGCGGCGACGGCCGCCTCGACCCGCGCGGGCTCGCTGCCGACGGCCGCGCCGACGGGCTCGCCGGTTGCCGGGTCCTGCAGGGTGAAGCCGAGCGGGGCGGCGCAGGCAGCCCACGTGCCGTCGACGAGGTCGGCGACCGCCTCGGGCCGGGCGCTCACTTGGGCACGCTCGCGAACAGGTCGTTGGACCGGTCGGCGGTGACCATGCCGGCCGCCTCCAGGCGCCCGCGCTCCGGCGGGAACGTCATGACCAGGCCCATCGACAGGTCGCGCAGGGCGCGGCCCATGGTGCCGTGCAGAGTCGCGCCGGAGGTGCCGGACGCCTTGAACGCCCCGACCGCGACCGCGAACGCGTTCTCGCAGATGGAGCCCTTGGCCAGCCGCCACTGCCGGTAGACCTCGTTCTTCGGCGCGATGGGCGGCTCGGACGTCTCCAGCAGCAGCTGGCGGCGCAGCCACAGGTACGCCGTCTCCAGGTTCTCGGTCATGTCCCCGATGATCACCTGGTGCATGGGGGACTCGGCAATGGGCCGTCCGGTGTCGGCGAACGTCTTGCTGGTCAGCCGCTGCAGCGTCTCGTCGTACACGCCCTGGGCGCAGCCGACGTACACGGCGGTGATGGCGAGCTGGTTGCCGACGAAGCTGCCCCGGCTGCACTGGAGCATCTTCACGAACGCGCCGGGCACGGTCAGCGCCTCGGTCGCGGGCACCCACACCTCGTGCAGGGTGATGCCGTGGTTGGCCGAGCCGCGCATGCCCAGGCCGTCCCAGGCCGGGCGGGAGGCGACGCCCTCGGCCTCGCGCGGCACCAGGAACAGGGCCAGCCCGGCGGCGGTGTCGGTGCCGTCGAGGCGGGCGGTGACCAGGTAGGTGTCGGCGACGCCGGTGGCGCAGCCGAACGACTTCTCGCCGGTGACCAGCCAGCCCTCGACGCCGTCGCGGGTCGCGGGGCGGGCGGTGGTGGAGATGGCGATGTTGGCGCTCGCGCTCTTGACCGACTCGCTGGCGAAGTTGGCCAGCCAGGTGCCGCCGGCCATACGGCGCAGCACCTGCTCGGCGAAGGCCCGTACGACGGGCACGTCGGCGTCGTCGAACAGCCCGGCGTCGATCGCCTCCAGCGGCAGCAGCCCGCGCGAGGCGCTGGTGTTGTGGAAGAAGAAGGCCAGCGCGGTCGACGGGCAGGCGCTGCCCATCGCGAACGTCGCCGCCGCCAGGTCGCGCAGGCCGCCGCCGAGGCCGCCGTACTCCTCCGGCACGACCAGGCCGAGCAGCCCGGCCTCGCGCAGCAGCGCCACGTGGCCCGCGGGGAATTCCCCGGCCGCGTCGGCCTGCTCGGCGGCGGCGCGCAGCGCGGGCAGCACCGCTTCCACGCGGGCCGCGCGGTCGAGTTCGGCGGCGGTCATGTCGTCGACGAGGCGCTGGCCGATGAGCCGGTCTGCCATTTCGTGCACTCCCTTGTGGATGGTCAGGTGAGTTCTTCGGAGACTGCGGGCAGCGGTGCGCACGCCACTCCCAGCTGGCGGGCCAGCAGCAGCAGGTCCTGCGCGGGCAGGCCGCCGGAGCCCGGGTCGAGCACGGTGTCGAAGCGGTGTACGCCGCTCTTCATCGCGACCAGGGCGTTGACCAGGCCGAGGCCGTGGTGGGCGAGCAGCCGTACGTGCACCGGCGCGGGGCGGGTGCGCACCACGGCGTCCTGCAGCACCCGGCGCACCTGCAGCGGGGACGCCGGGCTGGTCTCGGCGCAGCCCAGGGTCACGCCGGGCAGCCCGGCCAGCGCGTCGATCGCGGCGAGCACGTCGGCCTCGCGGGCGGGGGAGAAGGCGTCGGCGACGTACGCCAGCACGGGCGCGTGCGCTGCGGCGGCGGCGACCTGCGCGACGTCGCCGGGGTCGCGGACGAGCAACGTGTGCGCCCGCTCGGCGGCGGGGCCGTCGAGCACCGTCATCGTGATCTCCTCGGGCAGCGGGTCGGCCAGCTGGCCCCACGCGCGCGAGTGGAACAGCAGCGGCGCGGTGACCCGCGGCACCGCGGCGTCGACGACCCGGCCGACGAAGATGGTGTGGTCCCCTCCGGGGTACGCGTGCTCGACGGTGCAGTCCAGCCGGCCGGTGGCGTCGGCGAGCATCGGGCAGCCGGTCTGCCCGGTCAGCCAGTCGAGTCCGGCGAAGCGGTCCTCGCCCGGTCGCGCGCCGGCGAAGCGGCGGCCGATCTCGGCCTGGTCCTTGCCGAGGAAGCTCAGCGCGAACACCCCCGCCTGTTCGATCATCAGCCGGGTGGGCAGATGATTGCCGAGACAGACGGAGACCAGTGGCGGATCGAGGCTGACGGAGGAGAATGAGCTGGCGGTCATGCCGTGGGGACGCCGGGTGCCGTCCGGCTCGGTCACCATGGTGGTGACCACGGCGACACCGCTGGGCCACTGGCTCAGCACCGAACGCAGGTGCGTGCCGTTCACTGCCACCGCCTTCCGTTTCGCATTAGGAAACGCTGTTGCCGTGAAGGTAACGACTCGGCCGCGCCCCTGTCAACGCCCGTGCGGCCTCTGCGCGCCGGGGGTGGCTGGATCTACACTGGCGACCGTCCGCGCTCACAGGAGGACCCGTGCCCACTGCCGCTGCGAAGTCGACCGTCACCGCTGACGACGACAGCCAGTCCCGCTCCATCGCCGCCGTCGAGCGGGCCATGGACGTGCTGCTCTACTTCGGGCGCAGCGGACACCCCGACCTCGGCGTCACCGAGATCGCGACCGCGCTCGGCCTGACCAAGGCCGCGGTGCACCGCATCCTCACCGCGCTGCGCAGCCGCGACCTGATCTCGGTCGACCCGGTGACCCGGCGGTATGCCCTCGGCCACGCCGCGGTATCGCTGGGCCGGGCCTACCTGGCCCGCACCGACCTGCGCGCGATGGCCGCACCCGAGCTGCGCCTGCTCGCCGAGCGCACCGGCGAGACCGCCACGCTGTCCCTGCGCCGCGGCGACACCCGCCTCTACGTCGACCAGGTCGTGCCCGACCAGGAGCTGCGCATGGAGGTCACGCTCGGCATCCCGTACCCGCTGCATGCCGGCGGCTCGTCGAAGGCGTTCCTGGCCTTCCTGCCCGACAGCGAGGTCGACGCCTACCTGGAGCGGCACCCGCTGCAGCCGCTGACCGACAAGACCGTCACCGACCCGGCGAAGCTGCGCAAGGAGCTGGCCGCGATCCGCAAGCGCGGGTACGCGACCTCGCTCGGCGAGCGGCAGGCCGGAGCCGCGTCGATCGCCGCGCCGGTGTTCGACCACGACGGCCACGTGGTCGCCGTGCTCAGCGTCGCGGGTCCGGCCGCGCGCTTCAAGCCGGAGGCCTCGGGCAACGCCCAGGAGCTGGTGGCCGCGGCGGCCCGCATCTCGGAGCAGCTCGGCTACGCGGCCTGACCTGAGCGGAGCCGGGCGGGCGGGCGGCGGCAGGTTCCCCGCCGTGCGGCTACATCAAAAAAGATGTGGCCACATCATCTTTGATGTAGCCACTCGGCGACCTATGTGCTCGCGGCGGCCGCGGGCCGCCACCGCCCGGAGCCGCCTTCGCGGCCGCGGCGCGGCCAACCGGTCAGAGCCGCCTGCGCCGGCCGCCCTGCGACTCGTAGCGGTCGCCGCCGCGCGACGGATCCCAGCGGCGACTGCCGTCGTAGGTCGCGTACTCGCCGGACGGCCACTGCTGCGCGGGCTCGGTGACGGTGTCGGCGTCGGAGAAGTCCTGGCCCTTGCCCTTCACCGCGCGGTAGGTCAGCAGCGCGGCGACGAAGAAGATGCCCTGGGCCATGGTGTTCATGCCCTGCTGCACCCACTGGAAGGCCAGGGCGTCGCTGGCCGCGTGGCCTCGCAGCGGCACCAGCACGATCACGGCCAGCACGCTGACCGGGAAGAGCCCGGCCGCCAGGGCGTTGCCGTGCCGCCAGGCACGGATCGCGCCGAGCACGCTGATCCAGATGACGATGACCGTGGCGAAGATGAACGCCGGCTGGATCGAGCGGGCCTGCACCGCCAGGGTCGCGACCGCCGTGCCGATGAGCAGCAGCGGCCAGCGCCACCACCGCAGCGACTGGTGCAGCGACAGCGCCAGCAGCAGGCCGCCCGCGGCCAGCAGCGGGAAGAGCAGGTCGTCCAGCCAATTCACCTCGATCGACCAGGCGGCGTGCAGCAGCTTCCAGGTGGACTTCGCCGCGCCGCCCGCGCCCATGAGCACGGCGCCGATCCTGCCCAGGGCGGACGGGGCCAGCAGCAGGAACCCGGCGAACGCCAGCAGGGTGGGCGCGAAGTCCTCCACCGCGAGCGCCACGCTGAGCGCGGGTGGCTGCTCCTCCGCAGCCACCGCCAGGATCGCCAACGCATTCATGGACATGCGCGCGAGCGTAACCGTGAGCAGTGATGGCGTTCCAGTCTGCGAAACGGACAACAACTCATGGTCTACTTTGGAGGTATCCACCTTGCGTGCGACACGTCCGTGCGCAGTCAGTTGATCACCACCTGTGATCAACTGACTCGGTGTATCGAAAACCGTCGGTGTTCGGCCGCTCCCGTCCATAACCTGGCGGCGCCATCCCGCTCGCCGGGACACCGCCCGCACGGAAGGTCCACCACCGTGAGACGTCTAGCCACCGGCCTGGCCTGCGCCCTGCTCGCCGCGGCCGCCCTCACCGCCGTCGCCGCCGCCCCGGCGACCGCCGCCGCGTTCGCGCCCGCGAACGGGCGGCTGTCGCGATACACCGGCGCGAAGAACGCCTTCTGCGCCGGGCTGGTCGACCGGGCCTTCACCACGACCTGCGGCGGGGGCACGACCGAGCGCACGTTCGTCAACGTGGGCTCGAACCGCTGCCTGGACGTGTCGGGCGGGCGTACCGCCGACGGCACGAAGGTGCAGCTGTGGGACTGCCTGAACAATCCCGCGCAGAAGTGGCGGGTGGAGGCCAGCGGCTCGCTGGTCAACCCGAACTCCGGCAAGTGCCTGGACGTGGCCGGCGGCTCGACGGCCAACGGGGCGATCGTGCAGCTGTGGACCTGCCTGGGCAACGGCGCGCAGCGCTGGACGGTCAACGCCAACGGCACCATCGTCAACCCGGCGTCCGGCAAGTGCCTCGACGCCGACGGCTGGGGAACCGCCAACGGCACCCAGATGATCATCTGGACCTGCGGCAACCCGGTCCAGTCCAACCAGAACTGGCGCTGACATGCGAAGAAGGGCCGCCCTCCCACCTGAAGGAGGGCGGCCCTTCGCCGGTGCCGGGAGCCGCGTGGAACGAACCCGGCCCGGCGGCTACAGCTCGGCGAACGGCTTCAGCACACCGAGCGCGGCGGCGACCAGTACGCTGCCCCAGATGCCCCACACGTACGGCAGGCAGCCGTCGATGGAGCGCTTCAGGGTGCTCTCGACCTCGGGCGTCGAGCCCGTGGTCATCAGCGCGCCGAAGGCCGGGCCGAACGGGCGCAGGGTCAGCCGGATGCCCAGCCCGCAGCCGATCGCCACGGTGTAGAGCAGCAGCTTCGCGCCGAGCCAGCGCGGATTCGTGTCGACGCCGAAGGGCTGGTCCGCGACCAGGGTGTACGCCGCCGTGAGGCCGAGTGCCGTGATCAGGGTCAGCCGGATCGTCCAGTCGGCGCGGCGCACCCAGGGCCGCCGGCCGGGATGGTGGTGGTCGGTGATGGTCGCGGCGAGCCAGGCGGCGGCGAACAGCCATACCGCGACGACCACCGGCCAGCCGAACGGGTTGACCCCGAACACCTGCGCGCCATGCGGTTCCAGGGCCATCAGCGTGACGCCGCTGGGCAGGAACAGGACGAGGCAGATCTTCGGGCCGAGGTCGAGCCCGCCCATGATCTTCAGGGCGGTGGCGCGGGCGGCGGGGGTGAGGTCGGGCCGGAGGACGAACCGGCTCGACCAGAACACGCCCAGGTCGCCGCCGAGCCAGAAGACGAAGAGGATGATGTGGAGCAGAATCCACCAGCCGTGCGTATGCGGTCCCACCGCGTAATGGAAACACTGATCCGCTGTGAGAAACAAGCCCTTGACGGGCTGGTCAACGCATGGCTAGCGTCGCTGCATGGTCGGCAATGATGCTGCGGACATCGCCGTGGGTGACGTCAAGCAGGTGACCGGATGAGGTCCTACCTGTACGTGCCCGGCGACAGCCCGGCGAAGCTGGCCAAGGCGCTGACCGTCGGCGCGGACGCCCTCATCGTCGACCTGGAGGACGCCGTACCCCCGGCGGGCAAGGACGCCGCGCGAGCCGCCGTGGCCGCGTTCCTGGCCATGCTCGCTGCTTCCGGTCAGGATCTGCGGTCGGACCCCAGTTTCGGACCCGAAACAGCGATCTCCCCGGCGGCGGCGGACATCGGCCGCGCGGACGCGGGCGGGAACTCGGCCGGGGACCGGCCGCGGGTGTGGGTGCGGGTGAACCCGGGGGAGCTGGGACACGTCGACGCAGCCGCGGTGGTCGGGCCGGGGCTGGCCGGATTGTGTGTCGCCAAGACGGAGACGGTGGAGCAGTTGTCCGCGCTGGACGAGGTGCTGGCCGGGCTGGAACGGGCGGCAGGGCTGGCCGTCGGCTCGACGAAGGTCGTGCCGCTGCTGGAGTCGGCGGCGGCGGTGCTGGCCGCGCCGGCGATCGCCCGTGGGCCGAGGGTGGCGCGGTTGCAGCTGGGCGAGGCCGATCTGGCCGCCGACCTGGGCGTCACCCTGGGGCCGGACGAGCGCGAACTGCTCTGGGCCCGCTCGCAGGTCGTGCTGGCCTGCGCCGCGGCGGGCATCGCCGCCCCCGTCGCGCCGGTGTCGGTGAACTTCCGCGACCCCGACGCCCTGCGCACCTCGACCCTGGCCCTGAAACGCCTCGGCTTCCGCGGCCGGGCCTGCATCCACCCGGCCCAGCTCCCGGTCGTGCACGAGGTCTTCACCCCGACGGAGTCCGAGATCGCGGCCGCCCGGGACTTGGTGGCCCGGCATGAGCAGGCCCTGCGCGACGGCTCCGGCGTATGCCTGGACGCCCGCGGCCGCCTGGTCGACGAGGCCGTGGTCCGCTCCGCCCGCCGCCTGCTCGCCCTTGACTGACCCGTCCGACGGGCGGCACCCAACAGCCGGCGCCCGACGGCCAACGCGCGACAGTCAACGCCCGACCCGCCGCGCGGTACGGCCGTGGCGCGTCAAGATCGCTCGACTTGCCTGGCACCTGTGCGAATCACTGCTCAAGATACGCACAGGTGCCAGGCAAGTCCGACGATCAAGGAGCGCTGCGCGCAGCGCGGGCGGCGGGTCACGGGCTCGACGTCACGGGGTGACGGCGGTGGTCGCGTCGTCGTGCAGGCCCTTGAAGGTGTCGGTCTGGATGGCGTCGTTCGGCACGCCGGCGTTGGTCAGGTGCTCGACCGCGCCGGTGATGAACGCGTCCGAGCCCGCCACCAGGTAAGCCGCGGGCGGTTCCACGTCGCCGACAGCGGCCAGGGTGTCGGCCAGCTCGGCCCGGCCGACCCGGTGGTACGCGATCGGCATGGCCGCGAACTCCTCGCCGTACAGGTAGTCGCCGCGCGCCGCGTGGACCAGCGCGACCGGGGTCTGCGGCTGGTGCACGCGCAGGTGCCGCAGGATCGAGCGGAACGGGGTCACCCCGATGCCGCCGCCGACGAGCACCAGCGGCCGGGCCGGGTCCTCGGGCAGCTTCAGATGACCGCCGATGCCGAAGACCTGCATCGCCGCGCCGGGGGCCAGCGACCGGAAGTGCTCCTGGAACGGCGACCCGGAGCTGTGGTCGAGGGTGAACCACACCTCGTCGTCGCCGGGCGCGGAGGCGAACGAGATCTCCCGCACCGGCTTGGCGAACCGGCGCAGCAGCTGCGGGAAGAACAGGTGCCCGTACTCGCCGGGCTGGAAGGACAGCGTGCCCTGCGGGCGGAAGCGGTACGTGAACACGTCGCCGTACTCGTGGGTGCTTCCGGTCAGGTGCAGTCGTGCCATCGGTGGTCCTCCTCGTGGGGCGCTGCCGCACATCCTCGCCCGTCCGGCCGGGTCCGGTCCAGCACCGCCTACGAGTATCGAAAACTGTCGACGCCATCCCTGGGCGGTGGATAGCTTGCGGGCTCCATCCACTCCCGAGAGGAGCCACGCCCATGGCTCTGTCCCATCCCGGCGGTCGTGCCATGTCCATCGCCGGCGCGACCCTGCTCCTGCTGGCCGGCGTGCTGACCGGCTCGGCCACCGCCCGCCCCGCCGACCCGGCCCCGGAGTTCCGCGCGTTCGGCGCGGACGCCAAGCCGATCGTCCTGCCCGCCGACGAACCCGACCGGGGCCTCGTCTACAAGGGACTGTCCGCCGACACCACCGGCCCCTGCGTCGGCGGCATGCGCGTCGTCGCGGTCACCCCGCTGATGTGCACCCACGGCCCCGACGCGCCGCCCGCGGGCCTGGCCGTGAACCGGCGCATCCCGGCCACGCAGGCCCTGTCCGCGCCCGCGGCGCTGGCGGTCTGCGAGGGCGACGGGGTGTCCGGCCGCCGCGTCGAGGTGCTCTACGTGCACGGCAACACCAACCGGTACGACCAGTACCGGGAGACGTTCCGCACCCTCGCCGAGGGCATGGACGTCATCTACAACGAGAGCGCCCGGGAGACCGGCGGCGAGCGGCACATCCGCTTCGTCACCGAGAACGTCAACGGCGCGTGCCGTCCCGTGGTGCGCCGCGTGCAGGTCGCCCAGTCGGCCCTGGCCGAGTTCGGGGCCAGTGTCAACGCGGTGCGGGCGCTGGGCTACAACCGCACCGACCGCAAGTACGTGATGCTGGTCGAGGCGAACGTGTACTGCGGCATCGGCGGGTTCGCCGGGGACACCCGCAAGACCGACGACAACCGGTCCAACTTCGGGCCGGAGTACGGCCGCTCCGACAACGGCTGCTGGACCGCCGCGGTGGCCAGCCACGAGCTGGGGCACAACCTCGGCGCGGTGAACAACAACGCCCCCAACGCCTCCGGCGGCGCGCACTGCACCGACGAGTGGGACGTGATGTGCTACTCCGACGAGCCGAACCACCCGCCGATGCGCTTCATCTGCGGGGACCGGGCCCACGACGAGCGGCTCGACTGCCGGCACGACGACTACTACAGCACCAACCCGGCGGCCGGGTCCTACCTGGCGAACAACTTCAACGTCGCGGACAACCTGTTCCTGATCCGCGGCGGCAGCGCGCCCGCGCGGCCGATCTGGAACCCGGTGTCGGGCCGCTGCCTGGACGTGTCCGGCGGGCGTACCGAGGACGGCACGAAGACGCAGCTGTGGGACTGCTTGAACAACCCGGCGCAGCAGTGGCGCCAGGTCGGCAACACGCTGGTCAACCCGAACTCGGGCAAGTGCCTGGACGTGGCCGGCGCGAGCACCGCCAACGGAGCCGTGGTCCGCCTCTGGACCTGCCTGAACAACTCCGCCCAGCAGTGGATCATGCAGGCGAACGGCAACATGGTCAACCCGGCCTCGGGCAAGTGCCTCGACGCCGACGCCTGGGGCACCGCCAACGGCACCATCACCATCCTGTGGACCTGCGGCGCCGGCCCTCAGTCCAACCAGGTCTGGCTCTGGCGCTGACAGTGAAAGGAAGGGCACCTTCTACAACACATAGCGATAAGAAGGTGCCCTTCCTTCGTCAGCAGGTGAGGGGGAGCAGGTGGGAGGCGGGTCGCTGGTCGCGGGTGGCGGAGGCGATCTCCGCGGCGCGGGCGGGGGTCAGGCCGGCGGCGTTGAGGCGGAACTTGAGGTCGAGGTCGGCTGAGGTCAGCGGGTGGGACTCGCTGCCGCGAGAGGCGTCGACGCGGTGTTCCAGCAGGCGGCCGTCGAGAGTGCGCACCCGCAGCACGGCGGCGAAGGCGTTCGGGAACAGCTCGGTGGCGCGCTCATCGGCCACGCATCTGACCCGTGCGGCCAGCGCCAGCACGGCTTCGTCGAGGTCGCGGAAGTCGGCCGAGCCCACGCCCAGGCCACCGCCGCCGAGCAGCGCCGTCGCGACGGTGTACGGCCCGGAGAACTTCCCGTGGTACGCCGTCTGCGGCCGGGCCTTGTCGGCGGCGGGCTCGGCGATGGTGCGCAGCACCGGGGCGGCCACGCCCAGCTCGATCGACGCGACGTCGGCGGCGCGCAGCCCGGCGGCCCGCAGCGCGAGCGCGCAGTCGATGCCGGGGTGCGTGAAGTGGTTGGTCGGGTAGGGCTTGTAGACCGTGCGCGACAGCTCCCACCGCTCGCCGAGGCCGCCGAGCAGGGCGTGGGCGTCGAAGACCCCCGAGGTGTACGCGGCGAAGAAGCCGAACCGCCCCTCCAGCACCGTCGGCGGGCCGGTGAGCCCGTCGGCGGCGAACACGGCGGCGCTGACCCCGGCGTGCGCCGCCCAGCCGCAGTGCGTCTTCTTGACCGTGCCCCCGGTGCGGTTGGCCTCCAGCAGCCCCGCGCCCATCGACGCGGCGATACCCATGGCGTGCCCGATCCCCGCCGCGTCCAGTCCGTACAGCAGTCCCGCCGCGGCGGCCCCGCCGATCGTGCCGCAGATCGAGGTGGCGTGCAGGCCCCGTTCGAAGAACACGGAGTTGCGCAGCTCGCGGTCGTACGCGGCCATGCCGAGCCGGTTGCAGATCTCGATCCCTACGGCGACGGCGCGCACCAGCGACGGGCCGTCCGCGCCGGTGGCCTCGGCGGCGGCCAGCGCGGCGGGCACGATGCTCGCGCTCGGGTGCAGCACCGACGGCAGGTGCGTGTCGTCGAAGTCGAGCGCGTGCGCCATGACCCCGTTGACCAGCGCCGCGGCGGGCGCGGGCAGCCGGTCACCTACGCCGATCACCGTGGCCTCGGGCGTGCCGCCCCAGCGGCGCACCGACGCGAGCACCGCCCGCACCGCGGGATCGTCCTGCGCGGCCAGCGCCAACCCGAGGATGTCGAGGATCCGGTCCGGCACCCCGTCCGGGACCGCGCCCTCCCCGCAGCCCACGGCGAACTCGGCGAGCCTGCCGACCGCCTTCTCAGGGTTCACGCGAGCACCGCCAGCGGGCGGACCGGGGCTCCGGTCGCGCCGACCAGGGGCAGCGGGTTGAGCACGAGCAGGATCTCGCGGGCGCCGGTGGCCAGCAGCGGGTCCAGGTTCATCGTCTCGATGATGTGCACGCCGTGCTCGACGAGCAGCACCCGGTGCGCGGGCAGTACGGCGTGGCCGCGCCCGGCGGGGATGTGCTCGAAGGCGATGGTCTCCGCGCCGACGGCGGCAGGGCAGTGGCCGGCCAGCCAGCGGGCGGCAGCCTCGTTCGGGCCGGGGGTGCCGTCGCGGACGCCGATGAAGGCGTCGTGTTCGGACCAGCGCCGCGACCAGCCGGTGCCGATCAGGATCACCTCGCCGGGGGCCAGGGTCAGGCCCGCCGCGGTGCGGTCGAGGTCCTCGGGCGTGATCGCGTACCCGGCGGGCAGCACGTCCACGCCGTGCGCGCGGGCCACGTCGAGCACCACGGCCCGGCCCAGGTACGGCGGGAACGTGTCGATGCCGAGGTCGCTGAACCCGAGGTGGGACTGCAGCGGTCCGGCGGGGCGGCCGCCGTGCAGCAGGCCGTCCTGCGACACGTGCGACAGCGCGTCGACGTGCGTGCCGACGTGGCCGCCGGTGACGATCAGCTCGTTGGCGGCCGAACCGCCGTCGGGGCGTGTCATGTCGCCGTGCCGCCGTTCGAGGGCCATCCGGAACGGCGGATGGTTCGGTGACTGCGGCATTCCTCGGCGCATCGGCTGCGCCAGGTCGATCACCTGCCGCCCACGTACCGCCTCCCATGGCTTGATCGTGCCGTTCAGTGTCGGTCGGCCGCTCGGGGCGGGTAGCAGGGCGTGCCGGTCCTGGTCGAGGCCCTGCATCAGATCACTCCCGTGTCGCGCAGCGCGGTCAGCTCGTCCAGGGTGAGGCCGAGCCGGTCGCGGTAGACGGTGTCGTTGTCGGCCCCGCGGGGCCGCCCGGTCCAGCCGATGTGGCCGGGGGTCTGGGACATGCGGTAGAGCACGTTCGGCATGCGCAGCGGGCCGAGCACCGGGTCCTCGACGGTGGTGATCGAGTCGAGGGCGGCGAACTGCGGATCGGCGAAGACGTCGGTGATGTCGTAGATCGGGGCGACCGCGGCCTGCGCCTCGTCGAACGCCTGCGCCACTTCGACCAGGTCGCGCTGCGCGATCCAGGCGCCGACGTGGGCGTCCAGCTCGTCGGCGTGCGCGGCGCGGCCCGCGCCGGTGGCGAACCACGGTTCGGCGATGACCTCGGGGTGCCCGACCAGGTGCATGACCCGTTCGGCGATGGCCTGGGCGCTGGTGGACACGGCTACCCAGCGCTCGTCGCGGGTGCGGTACGTGTTGCGCGGCGCGTTGTTGACCGAGCGGTTGCCGGTGCGCTGCTGGACGAGCCCGAGCTGGTCGTACGCCATGGCCTGCATACCCAGCACGGTGAGCATCGGCTCGACGATGGCCAGGTCGATGACCTGCCCGGTCCCGCCGCGCGCGTCGCGGTGGTAGAGCGCGGTCAGGACGGCCTGCGCGCAGGTCAGCGCGGAGATGCCGTCGGCGAGCCCGAACGGCGGCAGGGTGGGCGGTCCGTCGGGCGCCCCGGTGATCGCGGCGAAGCCGCTCATCGCCTCGGCGAGGGTGCCGAACCCGGGCCGGTGCGCGTACGGGCCGTGCTGGCCGAACGCGGTGACCCGGGCGACGATCAGGCGCGGGTTGACCTCGTGCAGCACCTCGGGGGACAGGCCCCAGCGCTCCAGGGTGCCGGGCCGGAAGTTCTCGATGAGCACGTCGGCACCGGCGAGCAGCCGTTTGGCCAGCTCGGCTCCCTCGGCGCGGCCGAGGTCGAGGGTGACGGTCTGCTTGTTGCGGCCCAGCATGGTCCACCACAGCGGCACGCCGTCGCGGGACGGGCCGTGGCCGCGGGACGGGTCGCCCTTCGCCGGGTGCTCGATCTTGATCACGTCCGCGCCGTAGTCGCCGAGGATCGTGGCGGCCAGGGGGCCGGCGAAGAGGGTCGCGGCGTCGACGACGGTGACGCCGGACAGGGCGGCGGGCGGCATGGGGGAACGGTACACGCCCTACCCTCAAAAAGGAAACCTCGTTACAGTGTGCGAAACGCACCCCTGGGAGGACCGCCATGGCTCGATACGATCTGCTGGTCAAGGACGGCACGCTGGTGCTGCCGTATGTCGGCACGGTACGCGCAGATCTCGCCGTACGCGATGGGAAGATCACGGCGATCGGCGACGACCTCGACGCGGCGCAGGCCGAGCAGGTGCTGGACGCGAGCGGCCGGCTGGTCTTCCCCGGGGCCGTCGACGCCCACTACCACCTGGGCATCTACCGAGACCTGGCGCTCGACGCGGCCGAGGAGACCCGGTCCTCGCTGGTCGGCGGCGTGACCACGGTGCTGTCCTACTTCCGCACCGGCCAGCACTACCTCAACCGCACCGGCCCGTACGGCGAGATCTTCCCGCAGGTGCTCGACGCGGTCGCCGGGCACGCCTGGACCGACTACGGCTTCCACCTCGCGCCGATGGACACCGCCCAGGTCGGCGAGGTGCCGTCGCTGATCGACGAGCACGGCGTCAGCTCGTTCAAGTACTACATGTTCTACAAGGGCTTCAACCTGTCCGCCGACTCCCGCGACGCCAAGTCGTTCACCATGAGCGACGAGTACGACCTCGGCCACCTGTACCAGATCATGGAGGCGGTCGCGGCCAACCAGCGCGAGGGCCGCCGGGTGTCGCTGTCGCTGCACTGCGAGCAGGCCGAGCTGATGCGGCTGTTCATCGACCGGGTCCGGGCCGCGGGCGACCCGCAGACCCTGAAGGCGTACTCCGACGCGCGCCCTCCGCTGACCGAGCAGGTCGCCATCGGCGAGGCGACGACCCTGGCCGGCGCGACCGGCTGCCCCGTCAACCTGCTGCACCTGTCGTCGGCCGAGGCGATCGCCGCCGCGGCCGCCGCGAAGGCGACCAAGCGGCTCGACCTGCGCTGCGAGGTGACGCTGCACCACCTCTGCCTGGACCACGAGAGCCTGGACCGCCGCGGCGGCCTCGGCGCGAAGGTCAACCCGCCGATCCGGTCCGTATCGGACACCGAGGCGCTGTGGGCCGCGGTGCTCGACGGCACCGTGGACTGGGTCGCCTCCGACCACGCCTGCTGCCTGGAGGAGAACAAGGGCGACGCGCTGTGGCCCGCGCTGCCCGGCTTCGGCGGCACCGCGCTGCTGTACCCGATCCTGCTCAGCGAGGGCATGCACAAGCGCGGCCTGTCCCCGCAGCGCGTCGCCGAGCTGGCCGCGGGCAACCCGGCCCGCGCCTACGGCCTGGCCGGGCGCAAGGGCAGCCTGATGGTGGGCATGGACGCCGACCTGACCATCGTGGACCCGGAGCTGGAGCAGGAGGTCACCACCGACCTGCTGCTCTCCGGCCAGGACCACTGCCCGTTCGAGGGCCACAAGGTCAAGGGCTGGCCGGTCGCCACCGTCGTCGGCGGCCACCTCGCCTACCGCGACGGGGTAGTCCTCGGCACTCCGGCGGGCCGCTTCGTCGCCCGCTGACCCGCTCCCACCCCCGCTTGTCACAGACGTTGGCCTATCTCATCGAAAATTCGCGGCTCGAATTCGATGAGATAGGCCAACGTCTACGTCGAACGGGGTGTGCCCGCGGTCCGGCCGAAGGCGGCACCGCCGCGCGGGTCAGGGGCTGGGTGGGAAGGGGCCGGCGCGGCCGAGCATGGCGGGGGCGGTGACGTCGAGCTGGTTCGCGATCCAGGTCCCGGTGTCGGCCAGACGGTCGAGGCGTACGCCGGTGTCGATGCCGGAGCGCTCCAGCAGGTAGGCGAGGTCCTCGGTAGCGATGTTGCCGGTGGCGGCCGGGGCGAACGGGCAGCCGCCGATGCCGCCGGTGCTGGCGTCCAGCGCGGACACTCCGTAGTCCAGGGCGGCCAGCGCGTTGGCGTACCCCGTGTTGCGGGTGTTGTGGAAGTGCGCGCGCAGCGCGACGCCGGGCGCGACCGCGCGCACGGCCGGGACCAGCTCGGCGACCTGGCGCGGCACGCCGACGCCGATGGTGTCGGCGAGGCAGATCTCGTCGGGCCGGGTCCGCACGGCGGCGACCAGCCCGGCCACGTGCTCGGCGGACACCTCGCCGGTGAACGGGCAGCCGAACGCGGCGGCGACGGTCAGCGTGGCGCGCAGCCCGGCGGCGCGGGCCCCGGCGGCGACCTCGTCCCATTGCGCGAGTGACGCGGCGGTGCTCATGCCCTGGTTGCGCTGGGAGAACTCGTCGGTGGCGACCAGCACGTAGTTGACCTCGTCCACGCCCGCCGAGGCGAGCGCGCGGTCGAGGCCGCGCCGGTTGAGCACCAGGCCGATGTAGGACACGCCGGCGGGGCGGGGGACGGCGGCGAGCACCGCCTCGGCGTCGGCCATCTGCGGCACCCGGGCCGGGTGGGCGAACGCGACCGCCTCGATGCGGCGCACTCCCGCGGCGATCGAGCGCGTGATGTACTCGACCTTCACCTCGGTGGACAGCAGCGTCTTCTCGTTCTGCAGCCCGTCACGCGGGCCGACCTCGACGATCTCCACGACACCCTCGGTTCCTCTAGCGAAACAGCGTTTCCAAAGCATAGGATGCCGCCGTGACAGGCGCACTATCCGACATCAGGGTCATCGAGACGGGCACGCTGCTGGCCGGCCCGTTCTGCGGACAGCTCCTCGGCGATTTCGGTGCCGAGGTCATCAAACTGGAAGACCCGGGCAAGGGCGATCCGATGCGCCAGTGGGGCCGGGAGAAGCCGCACGGGCAGTCGCTGTGGTGGCCGGTGGTCGCCCGCAACAAGAAGTCCGTGACCTGCAACCTGCGCGTCAAGGAGGGCCAGGACCTGGTGCGGCGGCTGGTCGCCGACGCTGACGTGCTGCTGGAGAACTTCCGCCCCGGCACCCTCGAACGCTGGGGGCTCGGCTGGGACGAGCTGTCCGCGATCAACCCGCGGCTGATCCTGGTCCGGGTCACCGGCTACGGCCAGACCGGCCCGTACGCGCCACGCGCCGGGTTCGGCTCGATCGGCGAGGCGATGGGCGGCATCCGGTACGTGACCGGCGAGGCCGACCGTCCGCCGTCGCGCTCGGGCATCTCGCTCGGCGACTCGCTGGCGGCCACCTACGCCGCGTACGGCACCCTCGCCGCGCTGCACGCCCGCGAGCGCACCGGCCGCGGCCAGGTCGTCGACTCGGCTATCTACGAGGCCGTGCTGGCGATGATGGAGTCGCTGCTGCCCGAGTGGGCGGTGGCCGGCTACCAGCGCGAGCGCACCGGCGCGGTGCTGCCCAACGTGGCCCCGAGCAATGCCTACCCGACCGTGGACGGCACCGAGGTGCTGGTCGCGGCCAATCAGGACACCGTGTTCGGGCGGCTGTGCGAGGTCATGGGGATGCCGGAACTGGCCGCCGACCCGCGCTACGCCACGCACGGCGCGCGCGGCGCACACCAGACCGAGCTGGACGACCTGATCGCGGCGTGGACCCGCACCCAGCCGTCCGACAAGCTGCTCGCGGCGCTGCACGAGGCCGGGGTCCCGGCCGGTGGCGTCTACACGGCCAAGGACATCCTGGCCGATCCGCACGTCGCCGCCCGGGAGGCGGTCGTGCGCGTGCCGCATCCCGACTTCGGCGAGCTGCCCATGCAGAACGTCGCCCCGCGCCTGTCGGCCGACCCGGGCTCGGTGCGCTGGGCCGGGCCGACGCTGGGCCAGCACAACGACGAGGTGTACGGCAACCTGCTGGGGTTGTCCGAGACCGAGCGGGCCGACCTGCGGGAGCGGGGCGTCATCTGATGGCGCTGGACGCCGACTACGCGCGGGCCGGGTTCGCCCGGCGGCTCGGCTGGGGCGAGCGCCCCGCGGTGCTGCTGGTCGACCCGGTGGCCGCGTACACGGTGGGCGGCTCGCCGCTGCGGCTCGACACCGGGCAGGCGGCCCTGGAGGCGATGGCGGCGCTGCTGGCGGCCGCGCGGGCGGCGGGGCTGCCGGTGGTGCTGACCGGCGTGCGGTACGCCGACGCCAGTTGCGCCGAGGCCCCGCTGTTCGCCGCGAAGGTGCCCGCGCTGGCGGCGTTCGCGGCGGGCAGCCCGCTGGGCGAGTTCCCGGCCGAGGTCGCCCCCGCGCCGGGGGAGCACGTCGTGCTCAAGCACTACGCCAGCGCGTTCGCGGGCACCTCGCTGCCGGCCTGGCTGACCGCCCATCGGGTGGACACACTGGTCATCGGCGGCTTCTCGACCAGCGGCTGCGTGCGCGCCTCAGCCGTGGACGCGCTGCAACACGGCTTCCGGCCGATGGTGGTGCGCGAGGCCTGCGCCGACCGCGACCCCGGCCCGCACGAGGCCAACCTGTTCGACCTCGACGCCAAGTACGCCGACGTGGTGAGCCTGTCCGAGGCGCTGACCCGGCTCGGCTGACCACGGGTACTCCCCGGCCCGGAACGCGGGCCGGGGAGCGGTCGTTCGGTTCAGGACGGCGGCATCAGCACGGAGTCGACGATGTACACCGTGCCGTTGCTGGTCTGCACGTTGCCGCAGACCACCTTCGCGCTGTCGTTGACCTTGAAGTCCGTGCCGCCGCCGGACACGGTCAGGTCCTGCCCCTCCAGGGTCTTGTGGGTGCCCGCGAGCTGCTCGGGCGCGGTCTTCCCGGCCACCACGTGGTAGGTCAGGATCTTCGTGAGCAGTGCCTTGTCGGCCAGCACCTTGTCCAGATCCGCCTTCGGGATCTTCGCGAAGGCGTCGTTGGTCGGCGCGAAGACGGTGACCGCCTCGGCGTTGTTGAGCGTGTCCACCAGGCCGGCCTGCTTCACCGCGGTGACCAGCGTGGACAGCAGCGGGTTGCCCGAGGCCGCGGTGGCCACGGGCTGCTTGGCCATGGCCTCGAAGCTGCCGGCGTTGTTCGGGTCCTTGGGTACGGCCGCGCAGCCGGGCCCGAACTCCTCCGCGGCCATCGCGGCGGTGCCCGTGCCCGTGGCCTGGGTGGCCATCGTGTCGGTGCCGCAGGCCGTCAGGGCCAGCGGAAACGCGAACAGACCGGCTGCCGCGAGCGCGGTCAGCCTCCTCTTGCCGAGCATGTCGGTGTCCTTCCTCCGGTGTGACTTCAGGAGGGGATTCGACGCCGGGCCCGGCATGGTTTGGTCGGATGGCCGGATTTCTTAATTTTCTGATTTCTGAGCGTTATGGGAATATCTTTCGGGTGACGCGTAGAGCGCGTCGATCACCGAGGCGTACTTGCGCACGATCGCCGCGCGGCGCAGTTTCAGCGTCGGCGTCAGCTCGTCCCCGCCCGGTGCCCAGACCGCGTCCAGCACCTCGTAGCGCTTGATCTGCTCCACCCGGGACAGCTCGGCGTTGCCCGCCGCGACCCCCGCCGCGATCGCGTCCGGCACCGCCGCCGCACCGTGCCGCGCGGTGAACGACGCGACCGCCTCCGGGTCGGCGACGATCAGGGCCACGTTGTACGGCCGCCCGTCGCCGACCACGACCAGCGCGCCGATCAGCGGGCACGCCGACTTGACCACGCCCTCGATGTTCGCCGGGGACATGTTCTTGCCCGCCGCGTTGATGATCAGTTCCTTCTTGCGATCCACGATGGACAGGTACCCGTCGCCGTCGATCGTCGCCACGTCCCCGGTGCGCAGCCAGCCGTCGTCGTCGAACGCCTCGGCGGTGCGGGCCGGGTCGCGGTGGTAGCCGCGGGTCACCAGCGGCCCTCGGATCAGCAGCTCGCCGTCGTCGGCCAGGCGCACCCGCACCCCCGGCGCGGGCACGCCCACGGTGCCGGGGCGGATCGCCCCGGGCGGGTTGAGGGTGCTCGCCCCGCAGGTCTCCGACATGCCCCAGATCTCGCACACCGGCAGCCCGAGGTCGAGGAAGAACTCCAGCACCGGCACCGGCAGCGCGGCCGCCCCGCACATCGCCCAGCGCATCCGGTCCATGCCCAGCCTGGCCAGCACCTGCCCGAGCACCAGCCGGTCCGCGACCCGGGCCAGCGCCCGCGCGGCCGCGCCGCCCCGCCTGCCCCGGCCCCAGCGCAGCGCCAGCCGGAACGCCCACCGCCGCGGCGCGGGCGCGTCGAGCAGGGCGTCCTCGATCCGCGCGCGCATCTTCTCGAACACCCGCGGCACCGCCGCCCAGTACGTCGGGCGCACCTGAGCCAGGGCGGGGCCGAGCTGGGTCAGGTCGGCCAGGCAGGTGATCCGGGCGCCGTAGAGCAGTTGCAGGTAGTGGCTGGCCAGGCGGTCGGCGACGTGCGCGGCGGGCAGGTAGGACAGCCCGTGGTCGGCGCGCTTCAGCGGGAACAGCGCGGTCACCGCGTCCGCCTCGGCGAGCAGGTTGGCGTGGGTCAGTTCGACGCCCTTGGGCGGGCCGGTGGTGCCCGAGGTGTAGATGAGGGTCAGCAGGTCGTCGGGCTGCACGGCCCGCCACGCGGCGTCGAAGTCGAAGCCCGGCTCGGCCAGCGCGCACAGCTCGTCGAGGGTGACCGTGCCGTCGGGGCGGCCGTCCACGCACACCAGGTGCTCGTAGCCGGCCCCGCTGGCGACGATGCGCGCCGCGTACTGCGCCTCGCAGATCACGACCCGCGCCCGCGCGTTGTCCAGCACGTAGGCGATCTGCTGCGGCGATGAGGTGTTGTAGACCGAGAACGGCACCGCGCCCAGGTGGATCGCCGCCGTGTCGGCGAGGTGGAACTCGGGCCGGTTGGCCAGCATCAGCGCGACCGTATGCCCCCGGCGCACGCCCGCACCCGCCAGCCCGGCCGCGATGGCCCGCACCCGATCGGCATACTCGCGCCAGGTCAGCACGGCGTCGGATCCGTACGCGCCGAGCGCGACGGTGTCGGGCGCGACAGCGGCGGTGGTCTGGAACGCCGCACACAGGGTCGCGGCACGCGCCGGCGCGTCGGGGGAGGTGGCGGGGGGCATCGGGTCCTCTCCGGAACGGGTCAGCGCAGGTGTAGCAGCTGCATGGCGCGCACGGCGGCGGTCAGCGCGCGGGCGTAGCGGGCCTGGCCGGGGCCGGCCGGCGGGGTGAGGTTCAGGCGCTGGTGGGCGATGGTCTGCGCAGCCGTGTAGGCGAGCAGCCCGGCGGTGCCGTGGCGGCGGCCGAGCCCGGACGACTTCATGCCGCCCATGGGCGCGTCGTGCGAGGCGTACGCGGCCGCGTAGCCCTCGTTGATGTTCACGGTCCCGGCCCGCAGCCGCCGGGCCAGCGCCCGCGCGGCACCCGTGTCCCGGCTGAACACGGCCGCGTTGAGGCCGTACTCGGTGTCGTTGGCCAGCTCGACGGCGGCGTCGTCGCCGGGCACCGCGAACACGGCCACCACCGGCCCGAACGTCTCCTCGCGGTACACGGCCATGTCCGGGGTGACCCCGGCCAGCACGGTCGGCTCGTGGAACAGCGGGCCCAGGTCGGGGCGGGCCGCGCCGCCGGCCAGCACCACCGCGCCGCGCACGGTCGCGTCCTCGATGTGCCGGCGCACGGTGGCCAGCACCCGGGGCAGGCTGAGCGAGCCCATCTGCGGGCCGTAGTCCAGGTCGGCGGCCAGCCGCAGCCCGCGCACCAGGGGCAGGAAGCGCTCCAGGAACGCGGCGTGCACGCTCTCGTGCACGATGATGCGCTCGGCGGACAGGCACAGCTGCCCGGCGCTGGCGAAGCAGGCCCGCACGGCGGCCTGGGCGGCCTGGTCGAGGTCGGCGTCGGCGCGTACCAGCAGCGGGTTCTTGCCGCCGAGCTCCAGCGAGCAGCCGATCAGCCGCCGCCCGGCCCCTGTCGCCACCGCCCGGCCCGCGGCCGTGGAACCGGTCAGGCACAGGTGGTCCGCGCCGTCGAGCAGCGCGTCGCCGATGTCCGCCGGTTCGCCGGTGACCTGCTGCCACACCCCGTCCGGCAGCCCGGCCTCGGTCATCAGGTCCCGTGCCCAGGCGGCGGTCCGCGCGGTCTGGGTGTCCGGCTTGTGCACCACTGCGTTGCCGGCCAGCAGCGCGGGCACGATGTCGGTGACGGCCAACGCCAGCGGATAGTTCCACGGCGTGATCACCCCGACCACGCCGAGCGGATGGCGCACCTCGACCGCGTACGTCAGCAGCGGCAGCGCGCCACCCCGGCGGCGCGGTCGCAGCAGCCGCGGCGCGCGGCGGGCGTAATACGTGCTGACCAGCGCCGCGTCCAGCACCTCCTCGTGCGCGTGCAGCCGGGCCTTGCCCGTCTCGCGCTGCACCAGGTCGAGGATCTCGTCCTGGCGGCGCAGCAGCAGCGCGGCGAAGCGCCGCACCGGCCGGGCCCGCTCGCGCGCGGGCAGGGCGGCCCAGCCCGACTGGGCCGCGCGGGCTCTCTCGTAGGCCAGCGCGACGTCGTCGGCAGTGGACTGCCGCACGGGTGGGAGGGGCTCGCCGGTGAGCGGCGCCAGCGGGGTGGCGTCGGCTGCCCGGCGTCGAGGGGTGCCCATGCGTGCACGGTAGCCCTTCGGGCCGCAAACGCAAGAGTCTGTCGTATCAACGCTGGTCAGCGCCGTATAAATCAAGCGCGCTTGACTTTTATTGCCGACCTGATGAGGGTTGACGCCGTGCCGAACCTCGTGACCTCGACCGTGGAGCGCGGCGTCGCGACGCTGACGCTGGACTCCCCGCACAACCGCAACGCCCTGTCCGCGGCGCTCGTCGCGCAGCTCGGCGAGGCGCTGGCCGCCGCGGCGGCCGACCCCGGCGTACGCGCCGTGGTGCTGACCCACACCGGCCGCGTCTTCTGCGCCGGCGCGGACCTGGCCGAGGCCGCCGGCGGCGGGATCGCCGAGGGCACCGCGCGCTTGCTGGGACTGCTGCGGACCATCGTCGAGCTGCCGAAACCGGTGGTGGCGCGGGTGGACGGCCAGGTGCGCGCGGGTGGCCTGGGCCTGCTCGGCGCGTGTGACATCGCGCTCGCCGGGCCCGCGTCCGGCTTCGCGTTCACCGAGGCCAGGCTCGGTGTCGCCCCCGCGGTGATCTCGCTGACCACGCTCACCCGCATGCCGGAGCGCGCCGCCGCGCGCTATTTCCTGACCGGCGAGGTGTTCGACGCCGAGGCGGCCGTCGCCTGCGGGCTGGTCACCCAGGCCGGGGACGATGTGGACGCGCTGCTGGCCGAGGTGCTGGACGGGCTGCGCGCCGCCTCGCCGCAGGGCCTGGCCGCGTCGAAGCTGCTGACCACCGCCGCGGTGCGCCAGGCCCTGTACGGGCGCGGGGAGCGCCTGGCCGAGGAGTCGGCGCGGCTGTTCGCCACGGACGAGGCGGTCGAGGGCATGACGGCGTTCCTGCAGCGGCGCAAGCCGTCCTGGGCGGCGTGACCTGCATATCGATATGTTGGCATAAATCATCGCTTGTCTCGTCAAGGGAAACGGTGTTCCACTGTGCGAACCAGATTCCCTCGACGAGAGGAACAGTGATGATCAGACGAGCGATCCTCGTGCTGGCCATGATCACCGCCGCGGTGGCGGGCTTCGGTTCGCCCGCCGCGGCCGACAGCTCCACTCCCGGTGCGTACGCCATCGGCTATGTCGACGCCTCGGTCAGCGCCTCCGGCCGCTCCTTCAGCGCCCGGATCTACTACCCGGCCGCGACGGCGGGGCAGAACGCGGCCGTGGCCGCCGGACGCTTCCCGGCCATCGCGTTCGGGCACGGCTTCCTGCAGAGCGTCAGCAAGTACTACAGCACCATGCAGCACCTGGCCTCGTGGGGCTTCGTGGTGGCCGCGCCGACCTCGCAGGGCAGCCTGTTCCCGAGCCACAGCGCCTTCGCCGACGACCTCAACGCGCAGCTCACCTGGCTGGTCGCGCAGGACACCACGGCGGGCTCGCGCTTCAACGCGCACATCAACACCGCCAAGCTGGGCCTGTCCGGACACTCGATGGGTGGTGGCGCGAGCGTGCTGGCAGCCTCCCGCAACCCCGCGGTCACCACGGTCGCCAACCTCGCAGCCGCCGAGACCAACCCGTCGGCCGCGGCCGCCGCCGCCTCGGTGACTGTGCCGATGATGCTGGTCGCCGGGCAGAAGGACGGCACCGCGCCGATCGCGAGCCACCAGCGCCCGATCTACAACGGCAAGCCCGCGCCCAAGCAGCTGCGCACCATCGTCGGCGGCTTCCACTGCGGCTTCATCGACACCTCGTCGGCCTTCTGCGACAGCGGCACCATCACCCGGGCCGTCCAGCTGCAGATCACCCGGCGGGTGCTGACCGACTGGTTCCGCTACTACCTGGCGGGCGACACGACGGCGTACAACGCCGTGTGGGGCCCCGGCGCGACGGGCGACCCACAGGTCCTGTTCGAGGGCGTCGCCTAGGTGGGACGATGCCGGGCGCGTCCGCCGATCGCGGCACGCGCCCGGCACCATCGCGACTCAGACCCGGCCCGCCGCGTAGACGCGTGCGCCGAGGTCGGCCAGCACCGCGTTCGCCGCGCGGCGGCCGGAGACCAGGGCGCCCTGGACCGAGCTGGTGTCGCGGTGGTCGCCGCAGACGTAACGGCCGTAGCCGTGGCGCACGGGGCGGCGCATCCGGTGCGGTGCGGGCATCGCGGGCAGCGCATGCGGGATCCGGTACGCGTCGAGGAACTGCCAGCCGGCGGTGGGCACGTCGTACAGCACGGCCAGCCGGGCGCGGACCGAGCGCTCCAGCGCGTCGATCGGCGTGCTCATGTCCAGGGTGGACGTGGCGATCAGCGCCCGCCCGTCGGTGGCGTACCCGGCCGCGGCGGCCGTGAGCACCACCGTGTTGGTCACCAGGCCGCCGCCCCCGGGGTCCACGGTCAGCATCGGGTGCACGGACGGCGCCCCGAAACAGGCGTGGTAGAACGTGGTCACCCCGTGCCAGGCAGGCGTCCGCAGGCCGGGGAGCAGCGTCGCGGCGGTGGCGCCGTCGGTGGCCACCACGACGGCCCGCGCGGTGACCTCGTCGCCGCCCGCCACCGCCACACCGTGCGCGGTGAGCCGCTCGACCCGCGCGTCGCAGCGCACCGTTCCCACGGGCAGCCGTGCCGCGAGCAGCCGGGGCAGCGCCTGCATGCCCTGGGCGGGCACGGCCGCTCCACCGCGCAGGAACATGCGCCACATGAGATGGAAGAAGCGGCCCGACGTGTCGAGCCGGTCCTCCAGGAACACCCCGGCCAGGAACGGGCGCAGCACCCGGTCCACCGTCGCGGGGGCGAGGTCGGCCAGCCTCAGCTCGTCGAGGGTGCTCACGTCCGGCCGGCGCAGCACCGCGGCGGTCGAGCCGAGCGTGTCCCGGGCGGCCAGCTCGACCAGCGTCAGCGCGTCGGCGGCCGGCACCAGCCCGGAGGCCAGCGCGAACGCGGCCGTCGGGCCGGGTCGCAGGTGGTGGGTGCGCCCGGCCCAGTGCACCGCCACGCCGCGCGCGAACGGCCGCAGGTGCAGGTCGGTGAGGTCGCACTCCTCCTGGAGGGCGGGGTAGGCCGGGCACAGCGTCTGGAAGCCCCGGTCCAGCAGGAAACCGTCGACGGTGTCGGTGCGCACCCGCCCGCCGATGTCGTCGGACGCCTCCAGCACGGTCACCCGCAGCCCCGCCTCGGTGATCCGCCGGGCGGCGACCAGGCCGGCCAGGCCCGCGCCGACGACGGCCACGTCGCAGTGTTCCGCCATGTTTTCAGGCTAGGCCGCCGCACCTGCGGCGCAGCGCTTTTCGCGGGAGTGCGTCGGTTGATCGCAACCTGGTTCCTCTAGCGAAACGCCGTTTCCCATACATAGGATGCACGGCACCGGGCCGGACCGCCCGGTCCCAGCCCTGGAGGTAGGCGCATGGCCGTCCCCGCCGTCGACGAGCAGGTCCGCGAGATCGCCGCCTATCCGGGGCGGCCGCCGGTGCGGGTCACGCGCGGGCGCGCCGCCCCGTTCGGCTGGTGGCCCGCGATCTGCGTGGCGCTGGTCGCGCTGATCGACCGGATCGAGTACAACCTGCTGGCCGGGGCGCTGCCGGCGATCCAGCGCGAGTTCGGGTTCGACGACGGCGCGGCCGGGGCCATCGCCACCGCCGGGGCGATCGCCGCGGTGCTCCTGCTGCTGCCCGCCGGGCGGCTGGCCGACACCGGGCGGCGCACCTGGACCGTGGCCGCCGTGGTCGCCGTGTGGGCGCTGCTCACCCTCGGCACCGGCCTGGCCGGCTCCTACGCGATGCTGTTCGGCGTGCGGGTGCTGCTCGGCGCGGCCGGTCAGCTCTACAACCCGCCCGCGTCCAGCCTGCTCGGCGACCTCTACCCGGGCCCCAGCCGGGCCCGCGCCTACGGGCTCGAACGCGCCGCCTACTTCGCGGGCCTGCCGATCGGCGTGATCGCCGGCGGGGCGCTGGCCAAGGCGTACGACTGGCGCACCGGCTTCTTCCTCGTCGCCATCCCCGGCGCGGTCATCGCGCTGCTCATGCTCACGGTCCGCGAACCGGTCCGCGGCATCGGCGACCGCCTCAGCTCCTGGTACGCCGACCCGGCCACGGACACGCCCGCCGCGCCGCGACCCGCGACCGCCGACCCCGCCGACCCGCCGCCCCCGGCCGCCGCGGCGCGGGCCGGTGCGGGCATGTCGGGGCTGGTGGCGCAGGTGCGCGAGCTGTGGCGGATCCGCACCCTGCGTTCGGTGGTGAGCGGGCTCAGCATCCTGTTCTTCGGGCTGGGCGGGCTGTTCTTCTGGATGCCGTCGTTCTACCAGCGCGAGTTCGGGCTCGACGAGGCCGCCTCGGCGGCGGTCGGCGGCGGCGCGGGCCTGGTCGGCATCCTCGCCGGCATCGGCCTGGGCAGCTGGCTCGGCGACCGCGGGCACGGCCGCCGTCCCGGCTGGCGGGTGCGGCTGGGCGGCTGGTCGCTGCTGTTCGGCACGGTCGCGCTGGCCGGGGCCGTGGCCGTGGGACCGATCGTGGCGCAGGTGATCTGCTTCGGACTCGCCAACGTCGGCTTCGCCGGTGCCATCGCGAACCTGACCGCGGCCAACGCCGACGTGGTCGAGGCGTCCCGGCGCGGCCTGGGCTTCGCGGTGCTCCAGTCGGTGATCACCCTGGGCGGCGCGCTCGGCCCGTGGCTGATCGGCGAGGCCTCCGACGCCACCGGCTCGCTGCGCCTGGCGTACGCCGTGGTCATCGCACCACTGGTGGTGGGCAGCCTGATCGTGCTGCGGGCCTGGCGCGGCTACGACGCCGACGCCGCCGCGGCCCTGTCGCCGCCCACCACATGATCGTCCGACTTGCCAGGCAACCGGGCGTATCGGCGTCCAAGATACGCACACCTGCCGGGCAAGTTGGACGATCAAGGACAGGGGACCTGGTGAGATCCCTAGGTCCGGTGGCCGGGGAGTGTCAGTGACCTTGCAGAACGCCGGGTCGACGGCCCGGCGGCTGACAGCATCCGGGCCATGACACCCCCAACCCACCCCCTCGCCCGCAGGCTGCTCGGTGCGGCGGGCGCGCTGACGTTCGCCGCCGTCGGTCTGTCCGCGCCCGCCGCCGCGGCGGAGGAGAAGGAACCACCGCGCCGCCCCTACAAGCAGGTCAAGATCTGTGATCTGAGCATGTGCTACATCGCCTGGCGGGTGATCGACTCCGACGGCGACGGCTGGTGCGACGCCGACGAGCTGGCCGCCCGCACGGACCCGTTCGACCCGGCCAGCTTCCCGTCCCCGCAGCTGGTCGCCGAGCTGGCGATCGGCCGGCAGCTGCCGTCGTTCGAGTACGGCCAGGGCGTCTTCGTGCTGCTCCCGCTGGAGACGGTCAAGCTGCGCGAGCAGGTCGACCGGGGCTGGCTGGAGTCGTTCCCGCTGCCGGCCCGCAAGGACTCGCTGGCGCGCATGGGCATCGACGCCAAACTGCTCGACGCGTTCGGCCTCGACCCGAGCAGCGACGGCATGACCCTCGGCCTCGACCTGCCCGGCAGCGGCGGCGACGGGCTGCCCGCAGGCATCAAGCTGGGCGGCCTCGACATCTCGCTGATCAGTGCGGGCGGCGGCGCCTCGTACGCCGCGGACCGGGGCGGGGTGAAGAACAACACCCGCGACGAGGACGGGTTCGGCGACGTCACCGAGTACTACGACGGCTCCTCGGCGCACACCAGGGTGGACCGGGACACCGGCCGCACCGAGATCGCCTACACCGATCAGGACGGCAACAACAGCGCGATGGTGACCATCGACCGGGACTTCGCCTACGACGGCGAGACGCGGGTCGAGACGGAGACCACCACCGTCACGGACGCGGGCGGCAGGGTGCAGTCGGAATCGACCACCACCACCCGCACCGGCAAGGACGGCAGCACGGAGAGCCAGACCGACAAGACCACGTACAAGCGGGACAAGGACGGCAACGTCACCGGCACCACGGTCACCCACAGCGAGTCGTCGAAGCCGGCGAACGGCTCCACCACCAGCGGTTCGGTCACCTACCGCTGCGACGCGAACGGCGAGAACTGCACGCAGGTGTCCTCGACCGGCGGCTACTACGACGAGAGCCAGCAGCCGGCCGTCATCACGGAGGAGGTCGTCCAGGGCGTGCTGCGGGTACGCGGCGCGGCGATCAACGTGGTCCAGGGCTGGACGCCGCCGGGTGACGGCGAGCCGGAGACCCCGGACCCGAGTGTGATCGTCAACATCGACCCGGACTACGTCGGCGAATTCGTCCTGGTCGAGCCCAAGCTGACCACGCATGCCCAGCCGAGGTACGCCAACGACCTGCCCCACCCGATGGACGGCGCGGTGCCGCCGTCCGGCGGTGGATGCGGCGGCCTCTGCTGACCTGACGCCGCCGGGCTCGGCCCCGATCTTCCCCGGTCGGGCCCGGCGGCGTCAGCCGCGTTCGAGGACCAGCAGCTTCTGCGCCGTGACCACGGCGACCGCCAGGGTCTTGTAGCCGACCGAGTCGAACAGCACCGTCATCCGGTCCTTCTCGTAGCCGAGCACCATGCCCGTGCCCCAGTCGGCGTGGCGCACCGTGCTGTGCAGCGGGTACGGCACGTCGTCGTCGATCACTTCCGAGGTGCCCTCGTGGCAGCTGTCGCAGTGCCCGCAGACGTCGTTGAGCTGCTCGCCGAAGTAGCCCAGCAGCGCCTGCACCCGGCACCCGCGCATCTCGGCGAAGCGGCGCATCATGTCGGTGCGTGAGCGCTGGCCCGCCTGGTATCGCCCGTGCTCGGCGAGCGCGTCGCGGGCCGCCTGGTCGGGCAGCGGCGCGAACCGCGGCACGCTCAGCTCGCCCTTGGTCCCGGTCGCCACCGCTCCGACCTGCTCCAGCAGGCTCAGGTGCGCGGCGAGCTTGCGGGCGTTGTAGCCGGTGGTCTTGGCCAGCGCCGTCTTGGTGACCGGGCCGCTGTGCAGGGCCGCCGCCACGGTGCGCAGCTCGGCCAGGTCGGGCGCGCCGCCGTTGAAGAAACGCTGCAGGGCGACGTCCTCGGCACGGTGCAGCAGCAGCGCGTGCGCGGGCTCGCCGTCGCGGCCGGCCCTGCCGATCTCCTGCAGGTAGCTGTCGGGGGAGTCGGGCAGGGCCATGTGCACGACGAAGCGGATGTTCGGCTTGTCGATGCCCATGCCGAACGCCGACGTGGCGACCATGATCGGCACCCGGTCGGCGAGGAACGCCTCGTGCGCGCGGGCGCGCACGCCCGCCGCCATGCCCCCGTGGTATGCCGTCGCCTCGTAACCGGCCTCGTTGAGCCGCTGGGCCAGGTCCTCGGCGGCGCGCCGGGTCGCCACGTACACGATGCCCGGCGGGGTGGCCTCCTCCAGCAGCTTGAGCAGCCGCCGCCAGCGGTAGTCCTCGCTGGGGCAGTGCGTGGCCTCCAGGAACAGGTTCGGCCGGTCCAGCCCGGTCTGCACCACCTTGGGCTTGCGCAGCCCGAGCCGGGCGATGATGTCCTCGCGCATCGGCGGCGACGCGGTCGCGGTCAGCGCCACCACCGGCGGGCGGCCCAGGCCCCGGATCAGGTGCCCGATGGTGAGGTAGTCGGGCCGGAAGTCGTGGCCCCAGGACGAGATGCAGTGCGCCTCGTCGACCGCGACCAGCTTCGGGCGCAGCGCCTTCACCTCGGCCATCCGCTCCGGCGAGCTGAGCTGCTCCGGCGTGATGAACAGGAACCGGGCCGTGCCCTCACGCAGCTCCTTCAACGCCGCGGCCTGCTTGGCCGGGGTCTCCGCGGAGCTGATCCGCACCGCCCGCAGGGCCGGGTTGCCCCGGTCGTTGAGGTTGGCGATCTGGTCGTGCTGCAGGGCCAGCAGCGGTGAGATCACCACCGTCGGTCCCTTCAGGAGGGACGCGGTGACCTGGTAGACGGCCGACTTTCCGCCACCGGTGGGCAGCACCACCATCGCGTCGCGCCCGCGCAGCAGGGCGCGCATGGCGTCCAGCTGCGCGGGCCGCAACCGGTTCCAGCCG
Source organism: Catellatospora sp. NPDC049111 (assembly GCF_040648615.1). Lineage (NCBI taxonomy): Bacteria > Bacillati > Actinomycetota > Actinomycetes > Micromonosporales > Micromonosporaceae > Catellatospora > Catellatospora sp. NPDC049111. Next base: position 70,555 of record NZ_JBEZEB010000011.1, read on the forward strand.
AAGTGGTCACGGGCGGCGCGGCGCAGGCGCAGGGAGCGGAATAAGAACATCATCGCCGCGACTCTAACCAGTTCCGCCGACACACAAACGTCACCGGGATGCCATCCGTAGACGCGTATGGATGAAGATCAGCTACCGGTAGCGCCGGTGACCAGGGTCGCTATCGCGGCGGCGGTCGCTGGCAGATTTTCGTCACCCGGGCATTCGGCGAACGAGACGGTGACCGTTCCGTTGCCGCCCGTCCGATCCACGGTGACGGTGTACTGAAAGGCGTCGGCGCACTTGGTCGGTGTGGTGGGGCGAGTGGCCTCGGTGTTCAGCCGTGGATCTGCGGCGAGGGTCTGCAGCTGCTCCCGCTCCGAAATGGTCAGTTCGCCTGACTTGCTGGTTCTGGCCCGGTCCGTGGCGGTCCAGGCGCCTGCCGGGGTGACCGTGATCCGGTCGTCGACACCGGCGAAGCCGCCGGTCCGGTGCACGCTGACCGTGGCGGCGCCGGGCGAGAACCATCCGCCGGGGCTCGCCGAGCTCGCCGGGTCCGGGCCGCCGGTCGGCGCGCAGGCCGCCGTGAGCAATGCCAGCGCCCCGACAGCGGCGGCGTGCCGGACGGCGGTACCGAGAAAGGTCATACGTGCTGGGACGGCCCGGATCGCGGACCGGTTGCCTGCCGGCAAGGTTTCAGCCATGTGCGCCAGTCTATGCGCCCTGGTCGCCCGGCCAAGGTCGGCAGGTTCAGCCGGGCAGGCCGGCGCGGGCCCGCAGGGAGGCGAGGTCCAGCACCGTCACCGACATGCGGCTGGTCCGGATCCAGCCCGCGCCGCGCAGCACGCCCAGCGCCTTGCTGACCGCCTCCCGGGACGCGCCGACCCAGCCCGCCAGCTCGTCCTGGGACAGCGGCAGCGCGATGGCGATCGCGTCGCCGTCCGGGCGGCCGAAGCGTTCGGCCAGCTCGACCAGGCGCGCGGCGACCCGGCCGGTGCTGTCCTGCGCGCCGAACTCGACGCGCTTGCGGTCGGCGTCGCGCAGCCGCTCGGTGAGCAGCCGCATCAGCAGGAACGCCACCCGACCGTGGGCCTGCAGGTACGCCTCGAACTCCGACAGCGGCATGACCAGTGCCGTCACCGGCTCCAGTGCGGTGAGCGTGGCCGAGCGCGGCGCGCGGTCCACCGCGGACAGCTCGCCGAGCAGGGCGCCGGGGCCGCGTACGGCGAGCACGACCTCGCCGCCCGCGGCGGTGTGCGAGGACGCCTTGACCCGGCCCGCGCGCAGCATGGCGACCCAGTCCGAGCGGTCGGCCTCCCGGCACAGCACCTCGCCGCGGCTCCACCGGCGCAGGGCGCTGCGCCGGGTGAACTGCTCCTGCTCGGCGGGAGTCAGCAGGCTCCAGAAATCACCGCTCACGCCTTCTCCCCGCTGCGCTCGACGGCGACCTGCGCGGGCACGCTCACCGACCGCATCCCGGTGACGGCGTACGCCCGTACCGTGGCGATCCGGCCCTTGACCGGCAGGTCGCCCAGCGGCGCGGCGGTGATCGCGTCCCCGGCGGCCAGTCGGGTCGCCTCGCCGATGACGACCTGGCCGGGTTCGGCCAGCGTCTGCAGGCGGGCGGCGACGTTCACCGCGTCGCCCATCGCGTTGAAGCCGCGCAGCTGCTCGCTGCCGATGTTGCCGACCAGCGCCGGCCCGGTGTTCGCGCCGACCCGGAACCGGGGCCAGTCGGGGTGCCCGGCCGCGATCCGGTCCACGCCCTGCTGCATGGCCAGCGCCGCGCGCACCGCGCGCAGCGCGTGGTCGGGCTGCCGGGCGGGGGCGTTGAACAGCGCCAGCAGGGCGTCGCCGACGAACTGCACCACGGTGCCGCCATTGTCGAGAATGGCCGGCACGGCGACGCCGTGGTAGCGGTTGAGCATCCGCACGATCTCGGCCGGCTCGACGCCTTCCGAGAACGTGGTGAAGCCGCGCAGGTCGGCGAAGAGCGCGGTCACCTCGACCACCTCGCCGCCCAGGGCGGCCTGGTCGGGGTCGGCCAGCAGCGCGGCGGCCACGTCCGGCGACAGGTAGTGCCGGAACAGGGTGCCCAGCGTGCGCGACACCTCGCGCTCGGCGGACAGGGCGGCGGCGGCCCGGTCGAGCACCGCGGTCTGGCCCTCGGTCAGCCCGAAGCGCTCGGCCAGCCGGGCGGCGACCGGCCCGGTGGCGGCCCCGGTGCGCTCGCGCTCCTGCAGCGCGGTGACCAGTTCCTCCAGCGCGGCGCCATACTCGGCGCGGATCGCGCGGGCGGTCTGATCCAGGGTGATCGCGTCGAACAGGCCAGCGCTGCCGCCCTCCCGGCCGTACTGCACATAGGCGCTGTACGCGACGAAGCCGAACGCGAACGCCAGCAGCAGGTGCCACTCCCACCAGGACAGCTGCCACTTGTACGCCAGCAGCACCGCCACGCTCGACTCGGCCAGCAGCGTGAACGCGGTGACGATGCTGATCAGCATGGCGGCGGGCTTGCGCCGGTGCATGCCGAAGTAACGCAACGCGGCGACCAGGTACAGCACGACGGTGGCGGCGGTGACCCAGGCCATCGCGCCCTGCACGTCGCGCGGGCCGGGCCGGGCGCTCAGCGGCGGCAGGTCCAGCAGCTCGACCACGCCCCAGGCCAGGATCAGCGCCCACAGCCCGCCCTGGAGCCAGGGCCGGGCCCGCAGCACCGCGGCACCCCGCGCCCCCTCCAGCGGCAGTGACGAGACCAGCGCGAACACCGCCGCGACCGCCAGGCCCACCGGCTGGGACAGGTCGAACCCGACGGACGGGTGGTGCACCAGCACCCCGGGTGTGGCCAGCGCGTGCAGCAGCAGGAACCCGGCGCTGGCCAGGAACGCCAGCGACACCAGCAGCAGCCGCGCGTCGGCCCGTCTGCGTGCCACGGCCGAGATCCGGATGCCCAGCACCACGTTCACCGCGGCGACCACCAGCACCAGCCAGAAGTGGCTGTGTGAGTCGTGCCAGGCGATGTCCGTGCTCGGGACGGCCAGCAGCAGCCACAACCCCGCCATCGGCAGCGCCAGGTGCAGCAGCCAGACCAGGGCGCGCACCGGCTGGACGGCAGGCGGGAGGAAGGGGCGCGACACGCCGACACCCTACGCCCCACCGCACTGCCGCAGCACTGTCGCGAATCCGCTCTGTGGACTTGTACGCAGACGCACCGCCCGCATCGGGGGTTGTCTGGACCCGTCGCCGGTGCTGTGTCCGGCGGCGTTAGGAGCTGACGATGAAGCGCAACGGGCCCCTCATCACGTTGCTGGCCGGCCTCGCGCTCGCGGCCGTGCTGATCACGGTGAACCTGTCGCTCACCAAGGGCGGCGGCGAGCCGGACCCGGCCGGGCTGGGCGCGGCGGTGGCCTCGGCCGTGCCCGCGACGTCCGCGCCGCCCTCGCCGACCGTGACCGCGTCCGCCGCCGCGCCCGACGCGCCCGCCGAGAAGGTGAACGCCACCTGGGCGGGCACCGTGGACGGCGGCGGGGCGACGATCGCGATCGCGGTCACCGACGGCGTCGCGGTCGCGTACCTGTGCGACGGCAAGATGGCCGAGGTGTGGCTGCAGGGCACCGCCGCGGACGGCAAGCTGGCGCTGACCGGCAAGAAGGGCGCGACCCTCACCGGGACCTTCGGCGGCGGCAAGGCCACCGGCACGGTCACCGCGAACGGCCGCAAGTGGACCTTCACCGTGAAGGCGGTCGCCAAGCCGTCCGGCCTCTACCGCGCCACCGCGACCGTACGCAACGCGAAGGTCGTCGGCGGCTGGATCGTGCTGCCCGACGGCAGCCAGGTCGGTGTCGTCACCGTCGACGACGTGCCCCAGCCCGCGCCCGCGATCGACCCGGCCACCGGCGCGGTCACCGTCGACGGCGCGGCGCTGACCGCCGCACCCGTCACCGGCGTGCTCGCCGAGAACTGACCGGGGCCACGACATGAATCGACCATTCGCCGCAGGAAGGAAGAAGGCATGAGCGACGAGACCACCAGGCGTGCCAGGGTCTCGGCGGCCGGACTGTACGTGCCGCTGCTGCTCGGTGCGATCGTGACCGTGACGCTGGGCGTGTACGGCAGCGTGCACACGCCGACCGGGATCTCGGTGAACGTGGCCGGGTTCTCCGGCCCGCAGACCGTGAAGGTGTGGCTGGCCAGCGGGGCGGCGCTGCTCGCGCTGGTGCAGTTGGTCAGCGCGTTCGCGATGTGGGGCAAGTTCGGGGCGAACCCGCCGTCCTGGATCGGGCCGCTGCACCGCTGGTCGGGCCGGATCGCGTTCCTGCTGACCGTGCCCGTGGCCGTGCACTGCCTGTACGCCCTGGGTTTCGCCACCTATGACACCCGCACCCTGGCCCATTCGCTGCTGGGCTGCTTCTTCTTCGGCGCGTTCACGGTCAAGATGCTGAGCCTGCCCAAACGCGGCCTGCCCGGCTGGACCCTGCCGCTGCTCGGCGGGGCGGTCTTCACCCTCCTCATCGGCCTGTGGCTGACCTCGTCCTTCTGGTACTTCACCACGATCGGGGTGCGTTTCTGATGACCAGGGAGAACGCGATGCACGACCACACGAGCACCGGCGTCTGCGCGGCCGGCTGCGCCTCCCGGCGGGCCGTGCTGGCGGGCGTGGCCGGGGCGGCCGCACTGCTGACGGGCTGCCAGGCGTACGGCCAGGGCACCCAGCCGGAACCGCAACCCGCCGACGCGGGTCCCGCCGCGACCGGTCCCGCCGAGCCGGCCCCGGGCACGACCGGCCCCGGCGACCCCGCCGCATCAGCCCCCGGCGGCACGACTCCCGCCAAACCGGCGGGCAAACCACTGGTCGAGACCGCCAAGGTGCCGGTCGGCGGCGGCGTGATCCTCGAAGGCGAGCGCCTCGTCGTCACCCAGCCGCAGGCGGGCGTGTTCAAGGCGTTCTCTGCCGTCTGCACCCACCAGGGCTGCACCGTCACCAGCGTCAAGGACGGCATCATCGAGTGCGGCTGCCACGGCAGCCGCTTTCGCGCCACCGACGGCTCCGTCGCCGGCGGCCCCGCCAACGCCCCCCTCCGCGAAACCCGCGTCACCTCCGACGCCACCACCGTCTACCGCACCTAGGCGAAGGAAGGGCACCTTCTTATCGTTATCCGTAGAAGAAGGTGCCCTTCTTAACGCCGACATGCGGGGGACGTGCTGCGATGAGCGGGTTCAGTTACGCGGAGGTCGGCGCGACGCGTGCCGAGGCCCTGCCGCGCGGCTACCACCATCTGCGCTACCGCACCCGCATCGGTGACGCGTCGGTGCTGGCGGCCGCCGCCGAGGCGGTGCTGACGTTCGCGCCGCAGCGCGCGATCGGGGTGCGGATCACCGCCGACGGTCCGCGCGCGGTCGAAGGGCTCACGGTGACCTCGGGCCTGGGCGTCGGCTCGCTGCGCATCGCCGCCCCCTGCGAGGTGGTATGGGTCGAGGACGGCCCGCGGCGCGCCGGGTTCGCCTACGGCACGCTCGCCGGACACCCCGAATCGGGCGAGGAGGCCTTCCTCGTCGAGGTGATCGACGGGTCGGTCTGGTTCTCGGTGATCGCGTTCAGCCGCCCCGCCCGTTGGTACACCAAGGCGGCCGGCCCGGTGGTGGTCGGCTTCCAGCACACGTACGCCCGCCTCCTGGGCCGCGCCCTGCGCCGCCTGACCGCGCGGAACGGCCACGCCCGGTAGGGAGCCGGGCGTGGCCGTGTGTGCTCGTCAGAGGCGCGAGCTGGCGCTGACGGTGAAGCCGGTGTTCACGGCCGCGCCCGCGTTGGTGTAGCAGCTGACGTCACGGACGTACAGGTCGACGCCCGAGATCGTCCACGGGAAGTTCAGGCCGCAGAAGTTCGAGTTCGAGCCCGCCGCCGTCACCTGCACGGTGAGCGGCGCGAAGCCGATCTGCCGGAAGGTGACCAGGGACAGGCCGGGGCCTGCCGAGATCAGCGTGTTGGCGCCGTACCCGAGCACCGAGTTGAAGTTGGTGAACGCCGGGCCGACCGGCGGCGCGTTCCACAGGTAGCCGAAGTACTGCGGCGGGAAGCCCGCGCCGTACAGCGACGCCTTCTGCTGGTACGACACCGTGAAGCGGCTGTTGACCAGCGCGCCCGCCGAGTTGAAGCAGAACACGATGACCTCTTGCTGGGCCGGGATCGAGGTCCAGTTGCGGATCTTGCAACGGGTGCCCACGGAGGCCACGGCCGTCACCTGCGCGCTGCCGTCGATCGGCCCGCCGGAGCCGATGTTCGGGAACTTGACGCTCCACTGGCCCACGCCCAGCGGGGTGACCAGGTTGGCCGCGCCGGCCGCGTTGTACTGGCTGATGATCACTCCGGTGGGCTGGGTGTCCACGTAGCCGTAGGGCCCGGACGCGCCGACGCCGGAGGCCATGGTGAAGAACGCGCTGAAGCCGCTGTTGTCGGGCACCCCGCCGACCCGGTAGCAGCGGATGATGGCGATCTCGTTGACGCCGGACGGGAACCAGGTCTCGGCCTGGCACCAGCGCGGCCCGTTGGTGATCGCGGTGACGTGCACGACGCCGCCGGGGGCTGCCTGGCCGGGGAACGTGACCTGGTAGAGCCCGACGCCCAGCGGTGCGACGGTGGTCGCGGCAGGGGTGGTTCCTCCGGCCACCACGGCCGCGCCGTTCCAGAGCACGAACCCGAACCGGTTCGGCACGGCAGCCTGCGCGGGCGTGCCGGCGACCAGCAGTGTGCCGAGCATGGCGACGATCCCCACCAGGGTGGAGAGCACGCGAGTCGGTCTTGGCATGTTCGATACCTTTCCGTGACGGGACGGTAACTCGATACATGCAAACATGTGGATCTAACGATCTCAATGAATGTGTCGGAACCTGACTGAGAGTGAATGCCGCCGGTTACAGGTCGTCGGCGCGGTTCTGTTCGACGACCTGGTAACCGAGCGAGTCGTAGAGGCGCCGGGCGACCGTGTTGTGGCCGAATACGTTCAGCCCGAGCTGGGCGTCACCGGCCGCCGCCGTCGCGTGCTCGCCGACCAGCATCGCCGCGCGGCCGTAGCCGCGGCCCCGGTGCGCCGGGTCCACGTCGACGCCGAACACGAAGCTCAGGCCGGGCAGGAAGCCATGGCGCAGCCAGATCGTGCCGACGACCTCGTCGCCGGCGGTCACGCACCAGAAGGCGTGCCCGGGGCTGCGCAGGCCCTCCGGGAGCAGTTCGGAGTGCTCGGCGACGGACGCGGCCAGCGCGTCGGCGGCCGAGCGGCTGCCGGAGGCGGTCATCTCCTCGGCGTACATCCGGATCGCCTGCTCCAGCCACTGATCGAAGTCGACGGGCGTCATCTCCCGGCCCGCGACGCCGTCCGGCAGGGATACCCTGGCGGGCACCGTCTTGACCATCTGCTGCGCCCGCAGGGGGTACGCACCGAAAAGCGCGTCCGTCACCGGGTCACCGGGCACGACGGTGACGCCCAGGCGGGTGCCGCCGTCCGCTGCGGCCCGCTCGCGGGCCCACGCCACCAGCTCTCGGCCCAGGCCGTGGCCGCGGTGCTCCGGCACGAGCCACAGGTCGTGCAGGCTGCGCTGCTCGGGGCGGCGCGGCCGTGATCCGCCGAGGGCGAGGAATCCGGCTGCCGTGCCGCCGACCTCGACCGAATACACCCGCCCGCCCGGGTCGTCGCGCTGGTTGGCGAGATTGCGCTCGACCTCCCGCTCGACCGTCGCCGGGTCGGTGTAGCAGCGGGCGTACCGCTCCCGCAGCCGCGTCACCCATCCGGCCCGCCACCGCTCGGTCTCCGGCCCGGTCGCCTCGCGCACGCTGGTCATGCCGTGACCCTACGAGCGCGGGCGCGGCACGGTCCACCCGATTCGCCCCGGAACCGTCGGCGCCGGTGCGCCGTTGACCACCGTGGTGCCGGCGATCATGCCGGGCGACGGGGAAGGCAGTGGACGATGACGACGATCGGGTGCATCGGCAGCGGATACATCGGCGGGACCGTGGCCCGGTTGGCCGTGGCCGCCGGGTACGACGTGGTGCTGAGCAATTCGCGGGGCCCGGAGACGCTGGCCGACCTCGCCGCCGAGCTGGGTCCGCGGGCCCGCGCGGGCACCGTCGCCCAGGCCGCCGCGGCGGGTGACCTGGTGCTGGTCAGCGTGCCGCTGCACGCCTACGACAGCGTGCCGCCGGAGCCGCTCACCGGCAAGGTCGTGATGGACACCAACAACTACTACCCCGAGCGCGACGGGCAGATCGAGGTCCTCGACGACGGCAGCGCCACCAGCAGTGAGCTGCTGCAACGCCATCTGGCCGGCGCGCACGTGGTGAAGGTGTTCAACAACATCTTCCACAAGCACCTGGGCTCCCTGGCCCGCCCGGCCGGCGCGCCCGACCGCTCCGCCCTGCCCATCGCCGCCGACGACCCGGCCGCCAAGGCCGCCGTCACGGCGTTCCTCGACGCGATCGGCTACGACGCCGTTGACGCCGGCCCGCTGTCCGCCGGCCGCAAGTACCAGCCCGGCACCCCCGCCTACGGAACCCCCTACGGCACCTTCGACGACGAGCAGGGCACGCCCGGCTCCGCCGCCGACGTCCGCGCCGCCGTCGAAGCCGCCTGACAAAACGATAGGAAGGGCACCTTCTACAACGCATAGCGTTGTGAAGGTGCCCTTCCTTCGCTCGGATCGCGTGGGGCTGCGGAAATGCGGGTGCGGGCGGGGTGGGGCGGTGGCACGATCGGGCGCGTGCCCGCGCCCCATGGATTCGACTTCGCCGTACGCGCCGACGGGACCGTCGCCGTGTCCCACCACCGTGCCGTCGTGACCCTGCTGCGCGGCGAGCGCGCCAAGCGTTTCCTGGACGAGGTGAAGGCCGGTGACCCGCAGGAGGTCATGGCCCGCTGGACCGGCAACTACCGGCGCGGCAACGAGCGCACCGCGCGCGACCACCCCCGCAACGCGGGCCGCTGACGGCCCCAGCCGCCGGGTGACGTCGCTCAGCCCTCGACGTCGTGCCGGCCGGGTCAGCCCTGCACGCCCACGCTCTGCTCCTCGGTGCTCGCGCCGCCGCCCACGCTCTGCTCCTCGGTGCTCGCGCCGCCGCCCGCGCGCTGCTCGCCGGGGAGGGCGGCGGAGACCCTGCTCCGCCGGACCAGCAGCACGGACAGTGCCGCGACGCCCAGCACGATCAGCGGCAGCGTCATGGTCGACTTCATCGCCGCCGTGAAGCCCTCGTGGAACGTGGCCAGCGCGAGCTGCGCGATCTCCGGCGGGGCGCCCGCGGGCAGGTGCGCGCCGCTCTGGCCCGCGCCGACCTCCATACCGCGTGATCCGGCCTCGTCGAACGCGGCGACGAAGCGCTCGCGGAACGGTTCGGGCAGCGTGGCGGCACTGGTCCGGGCCTGCGCGGCAAGGTCGGCCGCGAGCCGGGCCTGCAGCAGCGCGCCGACCGCCGCCGCGCCGATGACCGCGCCGAGCTGGCGGGTGGTGTTGAAGACGCCGGATGCCGCGCCGGCCAGGCGCGGTTCGATGTCGCGCATCGCGATGGTCTGCAGCGGGGCGAAGACGCCGCCGAGGCCGAGGCCCGCGACGAGCAGGCCGGGCAACAGGTCGCCGCGGTCCGAGCCGGCCTGTGCGGCGATCACGACCCAGGTGAGGCCCGCCGTCCACAGGGTCATGCCGGCCAGCAGGACGTACTTGCCGTGGCGGTCGGCGAGGCGGCCCGCGACGGGCGCGACGAACATGGAGATCAGGGACATGGGCGCGGTGGTGAGCCCGGCCTGCAGGGCGGTGAGCCCGAGCACGGACTGCAGGTAGATGGTCAGCGGCAGGAACAGCCCGAGCATGCCGAAGGAGACCGCGGCGACCACGGCGTTCATCACGGAGAAGTTGCGGTCGGCGAACAGCCGCAGCGGGATCAGCGGCTCCCGGTCGCGCCGGGCGTGCGACTGCCAGACGAACCCGGCCAGGACCAGCAGCCCGGCCGCGATGACCATCGGTACGGTGACCGGGCCCCACACCCGTCCCCAGTCGTGCGACTGGCCCTCGATGAGGCCGTAGCAGATCAGGAACAGGCCCGCGGTGACCAGGGCGGTGCCGGGCAGGTCGAGCCGGTGGCGGCGGTTGAAGCGCAGGTCGGGCATGACGACCGCGGCCATGGCCAGGGCGATCACGCCGACCGGCACGTTGACGAAGAAGATCCAGCGCCAGCCCCACTCGGAGACCAGCCAGCCGCCCAGGGTCGGCCCGGTGACCGTGGCCAGCCCGGCGACGCCGCCCCAGACGCCGAACGCGGCCCCGCGCCGTTCGGCGGGGAAGATGGTGGTGATCACGGCGAGCGTCTGCGGGGTGAGCAGCGCCCCGCCGAGTCCCTGCAGGATACGGAACACGACCAGCTGGGCCGGGTCCTGAGCGAAGCCGCACGCGATCGAGGCGACGGTGAACAGGGCGAGGCCGATCATAAACAGCCGCTTCGGGCCGTGGATGTCGCCGAGCCGGCCCGCGGTGATCAGCAGGACGGCGTACACCAGGATGTAGGCGTTGAGGATCCACAGGATCTGGTTCAGGGTCGCGCCGAGGTCGTCGATGAGGTCCGGGATCGCGATGTTCACGATCGTCGTGTCGAGAAGGATCATGAAGAAGCCCAGGCACAGCACGGACAGGATGAGCCAGGGGCGGCGTTGCGGGCCCTGCTCCGCGGGCGTGCCGTCGGCCGTACGCTGAGTGATCATGGCGGTTCTCCTGTCTGCGTCCGAGCGGGTGGAGCATAGTCCTCGGGCGATGAATTCCGCTGAACCGCCACGCTGCCGGGGTGGCGGCCCGATGGTCACCGGGTGGCGGCGCGACCCGCACGCAGAGTGATAAATTGACATATTCAAGGTAATGCGTAAGGTCTGACTCGACCGCTACGGGAGCCACGTAGCAGCGCGGAAGTGGGGCAGCCTTCCGCGGCTGAAGTCGAAGTCCGACCATGCGTGCGTTCGCGGGCGGTACGACGGCCCCGGGCTCCCTCGTCTCCCGCCCCCGCGTGCATGGCACTCCGTACGAAGGAGCTCCCATGTCCACCACACTCGCCGCTCGGCGGCGGGCCGCACTCTACGCGCTGATCGTGGCCGTCGCCTCGGTCCTGCTGCTCACCACGGCGCTGGCGAAGATCGCCGACGCGCACGGCAGCATCGTCAGCCCGGCCTCGCGCAACTACGGGTGCTGGCAGCGCTGGGGCAGCGATTTCCAGAACCCGGCGATGGCCACCCAGGACCCCATGTGCTGGCAGGCCTGGCAGGCCGACCCGCAGGCCATGTGGAACTGGAACGGCCTGTTCCGCGAGGGCGTCGCCGGCAACCACCAGGGCGCCATCCCGGACGGCCAGCTGTGCAGCGCCGGCCGCACCCAGGGCGGCCGCTACAACGCGATGGACACCGTCGGCGACTGGAAGGCCCAGACGATCGGCACCAACTTCAGCGTCAAGCTGTACGACCAGGCCAGCCACGGCGCGGACTACATCCGGGTGTACGTGACCAAGCAGGGGTACAACCCGATCACGCAACCGCTGGGCTGGGGCAACCTGGAACTGGTCGGCCAGATCGGCAACACCCCCGCCTCGCAGTGGACCCCGGAGAGCGCGGGCGGCGTGTCGATCCAGGTCGGCGGCAGCGCCAACGGCCGCTCCGGCCGACACATCGTGTACACCATCTGGCAGGCCAGCCACCTGGACCAGTCGTACTACTTCTGCAGCGACGTGAACTTCGGCGGCGTCACGCCGAGCCAGTCGGCCTCCCCGTCGGCTCCGCCCTCGCCGTCGGCGTCCCCGTCGCCGAGCCGCCCGCCGTCGCCGAGCCCGTCGGTCTCGCCCAGCCCGTCGTCGTCCCCGCCGCCGCCCGGCGGCTGCTCGGCGACGTACTCGCTGACGGGCCAGTGGCCCGGCGGCTTCCAGGGTGAGGTCAAGGTGACCGCGGGCTCCTCCGCGATCACCAAGTGGACGGTCACGGTGACCTGGACCAACGGCCAGCAGATCACCAACGCCTGGAACGCGACGGTCACCACCAGCGGATCCACCGCCACGGCCAAGAGCGTCGCGCACAACAGCGCGCTGTCCGCGGGAGCCGGCACCACCTTCGGCTTCCTCGGCAGCTACACCGGCTCCGCCAACGGAGCCCCCACCCTCACCTGCTCACCCACCTGATGAAAGCAAGGGCACCTGCACAACGCTCCGCGTTGTAGCAGGTGCCCTTCTTCACTTCGTACCCTGTGCGGGCAGCGTCCCCGTGGCGCTGCCCGCACAGGGTGCTCAGGAGGACGGCGCGGCGGGCCCAGGCGCGCGTCGTGCTCGCTCACTATGAGCGGTCGTCATCGGAGGCCGTCGAACCGTTCAGCCCCATCAGTTGCAGGCATCGCGTCAGGCCGTCGACGGTCACCTCGGGGCGCTCGCGCTCCAGCCATGCCTGCCTGGTCAGCCTCAGGCGGCGGATCACCCGCAGGCGGCCCTGGTCCTCATGCCGTTCGATGCCGTCGTCGGCGTACCCGAGCTTCGCCGACACCCCCAGCGACGCGGCGTTGTCGGTGAACGCCGACGAGACCAGTTCCGTCGCGCCCAGGTGGGTGAAGGCCAGGTGCGCGACGGCGGCCCGCATCTCGGCGCCGATGCCCTGCCGGTGATGTTGCCGGCCCAGCCAGCTCCCCGTCGAGCACTCGGTGGTGATCGCGAGGTCGACCGCCTTGAGCAGCTGCACGCCGACCGGCGCCCCGTCGCGGAAGACCGTGAGCGGCAGCCGCCACTCCCGCGGCGTCCACTGGCCGAGCACGCTCCAGTGGTGCAGCACCACGGACCGGGCCCGCTCGGCCGGCGGCAGCTCGGACCATCGGACCCGGAACGGCATGTACGCCGGGTCGTGCACGCCGTCGGCGGCGACGTCGGCGAGTGCGGCCAGCTCCTCCGGGTCGGGCAGGCGCAGCTCCAGGCGAGGGGTGCGCAACCGCAGCCCGGCGAGCGGGAAGTGATCGACCAACATGATTCGATGGTGGAGCTGTGTGCGAGTGGGGTCAACGCGATTTCGGCGGCGGCCGACCCCCGGCGGCGGCTTGGCTGCCCGTACTATATAGGCGGTTTGAGAACTTTTATGGCTCTCTGGTCCTTTGCTCCCGGCCGATGGCGATCAACCGCGACGACCGGCCGTCTCATTCCGCGCCCCGCAGGTGATCTACCCGATAAGCCGGATGCTGGGGATCCGGGTTGCCTCGCAGGTAGCGTTCCGACCATGTTGATCCAGGACCAGGCTGTCGCGTCCGCACCTTGGACCGGCCTTTCCGTCGGCCAGTCGCCCGGGATCGTCCCGCTGCGCCGTCCTCAGGCCCCCGCGGTGCCCGGCACCCGCGCGGTCGTCGAGGAGTATCTGGCCAGGCTGGTGGAGGGCGACGCGGACCGCATCGCGGAGCTGTTCGCCGAAGAGGTCGAGTGCCTCGTCGCGGTGGCCGAGGCGGCGCCGTGGATGGCCAGCCGAGGGCTCGCCGCCGACTTCCTGCGCCTGACCATGCCGCGGTTCGAGCTCGGCCGGAGTTCGGTCGAGGCGGACAAGGTGCTGGTCGACGGCGCCGACGCGGTGGTGCTCGGGCACTTCATCCACGTGATCGAGCCGACCGGCCGCCGGCTGTCCTCGCCGGTCGCCATCCACCTGAGCGTGTCGGGCGGGCGCATCCACTCGATGCACCTCTACGAGGACAACGTCGCGCTGGTATCGCGTATCCGCGGCAAGCGCCCCATCACCTCCTCCGCCTGCGCCGCGGCCAAGAACGCCCTGACCTTGACCGCCGCCGCGTCGGGTGCCTCGTCGACGGGAGCCTGAACCAGGCCTTGGGCGTGCCCCGGGTCGGTCCGGGTGCGGGCGGACGTGACGGCGGGACGCGAGCGCGCGAGGATGGCGGTATGAGCAACGAGACGACGGTGAAGCTCGGCCACGGTGCGGTGATGCCGCGCATTGGGCTGGGCACCTGGCCGATGGACGACGCCCAGGCCGCGCGGTGCGTGGTGGAGGCCGTCGAGGCGGGTTACCGGCTCTTCGACACGGCGGAGAACTACGGCAACGAGCGCGGCGTCGGCCAGGGCATGCGCGACGCCGGCCTCCCTCGGGAGGAGCTGTTCGTGACGACCAAGTTCAACGCTCGCTGGCACGGCCGCGACCTGGTGCGCCGGGCTTTCGACGCGTCCGCCGCCCGGCTCGGCGTCGACTACGTCGACCTGCTGCTGATCCACTGGCCGAACCCCGAGCAGGACCGGTACGTCGACGCCTGGAAGGGCATGGTCGCGCTGCTGGACGAGGGTCGGCTGCGCGCCGTGGGCGTGTCCAACTTCAAGCCCGCCCACCTTGAGCGGCTGCGCGCCGAGACCGGGGTGCTGCCCGACGTGAACCAGGTGCAGCTCAGCCCGCGTATCGCCCGCAAGCTGCCGCGCGCCTACCACGCCGAGCACGGCATCGTCACCCAGTCGTGGAGCCCGCTCGGCCAGGGCCGGGAGCTGCTGGCCGATCCGGTGATCGCCGAGGTCGCGGCCGCGCACGGGCGCAGCCCGGCCCAGGTCGTGCTGCGCTGGCACCTCCAGCTCGGCCTGACCGCGGTGCCGAAGTCGGCCGACCCGCAGCGGATGCGCGACAACCTGAACGTCTTCGACTTCACGCTGAGCGAGGCGGAGCTGGACCGGATATCAGGGCTCGACCAGGGGGAGCGGGCAGCGGTCGACTCCGACCTCGTCGGCCACTGAACGGACCCCGGTGCGGGAGCTGCTGATCGGCATCGGGGTCGGGCTACTGGCCTCGTGGCTGGCGCTGGTCGTCGGCCTGCTGCTGGTGCGGCCCAAGGGCCCGCTGCTGGGCGAGGCGGTGCGGCTGCTGCCGGATCTGCTGCGGCTGCTGCGGCGGCTGGCCGCCGACCGCACCCTGCCCCGGGGCGTACGCATCAGGCTGGCGCTGCTGATGGCGTACCTGGCGATTCCGTTCGACCTGATCCCGGACTTCCTGCCGATCATCGGGTACGCCGACGACGCGATCATCGTGGCGCTGGTGCTGCGCTCGACGGTGCGCCGCGCGGGGCTGGCCGCGGTCCGCCGGCACTGGCCGGGCACCGACGACGGCTTCGCCGCGCTGACCCGGCTCGCCGGGCTGGGCGACCGCACGCCCGACTGAACCTCTTTCCCTATCTCGTCCTATTTCCGACATCGGGGACACGCGATGGATGTCGGAAGCGTCTGTCGGCGCTGGCTACCGTACGGGCGCCACCCCCGGCGACGAGATGGGGTTCTGAGATCCGCATGCAACGAACGACGATGAGAGCGCTGCGCGCAGCCGCCGTCGCCCTGGTCCTGGCCGGGGCGGTGCTCGGCGCGCCCGGGGCCGCGACGGCCACCGGCATCGCGGGCCCCGCCTGCGACTTCAACGGCGACGGCCGGTCCGACCTGGCGGTCGGCGTGCCCGGGGAGAGCGTCGGCACGCTGGACAGCGCCGGTGCGGTCAACATCCTCTACGGCTCGGCCGCGGGCGTCACCGCCACCGGCGACCAGCTGTTCCACCAGGACAGCGCGGGCGTGGACGGGGTCGCCGAGGCGGGCGACGCGTTCGGCGCCGACACCGCCTGCGGCGACTTCAACGGCGACGGCCGCGATGACCTGGCGATCGGCGTGTCACACGAGGGCGTCGACGTCTCCGCGAGCTCGGTCTACGACGCGGGCGCGGTCAACATCCTGTACGGCTCCGCGAGCGGCCTGACCACCACCGGCAACCAGGTGCTGCACCAGGCCACGCCGGGAGTGCCGGAGACGCCGGAACGCGGCGACGAGTTCGGCACGGCCCTGGCCGCCGGGGACTTCAACGGCGACGGCCGCGACGACCTCGCGGTCGGCGCACCCGGCGAGAACGTCGACGGCGCGAACCAGACCGGCACGGTCACCGTCTTCTACGGCACGCGCACCGGCCTGTCCGGCACCGGCAGCCAGGACTGGAACCAGGCCACGTCCGGGGTGGAGGGCGACCCCGAGGGCGGCGAGCAGCTCGGCGCGGCGCTGGCCGCGGGCGACTTCAACGGCGACGGCGAGGCCGACCTGGCCATGGGCACGCCTGGGGAGTCCATCGGCGGCGAGGCCTGGGTCGGCTCGGTCAACGTGCTCTACGGCAGCCCGGCAGGCCTGAGCGCCGCCGGTGACCAGGTGTGGAACCAGTCGACCACCGGCATCCCGGGCAACTGGGAGGCCGGCGACCTGACCGGCACCGCGGTCACCACGGGCGACTTCGACGGCGACGGCCGCGACGACCTCGCGATCGGCTCGCCCGGCGAGGACGACGGCGCGATCCGCGACGCGGGCGCGGTCAACGTGATCTACGGCGCGGCGGCGGGCCTGACCGCCACCGGCAGCCGGATCGTCACCCGCAACACGCTGCTGCTGTCCGGCCTGGCGCAGGCGGGCGACTCGTTCGGGTCGGCGCTGGCCGCCGGCGACTTCAACGGCTCCGGCCACGACGAGCTGGCGATCGGCATCCCGCGCGCGACGGTGGCGGGCAACGTCGCCGCGGGCGCGGTGGCGGTCGCGTTCGGCAGCGGGCTCGGGCTGTCCCTGCTCACCAGCCAGGTCGTCAGCCAGGGCACGCTGGGGGTCGAGGGCGCGCTGGAGGCCGGGGACAGCCTCGGCTACGCGCTGGGCACCGGCGACTTCGACGGCAACGGCCGGGCCGACCTGGCCGCCGCCGCGCCCGGCGAGGCCGAGGGCAGCCTGGCGGGCTCCGGCGCGGTGAACGTGCTCTACGGCTCGGTGCTGCGGCTGCTGACCGCCAACGACCAGATCTTCACCCAGAACAGCACCGGGATCGACGGCGTGGCCTCGGCGTACGACCGCTTCGGCGGCGGGCCGGGAGTGTCCACCGGGCAGTACCGCATCGGGTACACGACCGGCACCCGGGTGGCGGTCACCCGCGACCACCAGTCGCACTCGCCGACCCGGTTCCGCATCGACATGGCCGGCGTGGACGCCGGGCCGGACTACGAGATCGTCGCGGCGCGCACCGGCACCATCCGGTACATCGTGGACACCAACGTGGAGCCGACCGACAACAACAACTACGTCTGGATCGAGCACGCCGACGGCGAGTGGAGCAAATACACCCACTTCCAGACGAACAGCGTGACCAGCCGCGGTCACCAGGTCGGCGACGTGGTCACCGCGGGCACGGTGCTCGGCCTGGAGGGCGACATCGGCCAGGCCACCGGCGAGCACCTGCACTTCGAGATCGCCGTGCCGGACAGCACCGCCGACCCGATCAACAGCGCGGGCTTCATCCGGGGCATCAACCGCATCCCGCAGGTCTGCGGCGTGCCGGGCAACGTGTTCCTGCAGGGGCAGACGTACACGGCGGCGCCCTGCTGACACCGGCCCGACGGCGAGGGCGGTGGAATGCCGCCCTCGCCGTGGTCGTCCCGGCGGGCCGCCGGGGCGTGAGCGCGGCCATATGTTGCTTGATCGCGAAGCGGCGGTGGACTACACAGTGCGTATGACCGTGAAGATTCACAACATGACCGTGGACGCCCGTGACGCCTATGCCCAGTCGCTCTGGTGGACCCAGGTCACCGGCTGGCAGGAAGCCCCGGACGACCCCAACGAGCCGGATCACACGCACTGCTGGATCGGCCCCGGCGACGGCTCGCCCGGTCTGCTGTTCATCAACGTCCCGGAGGCCAAGGCGGTCAAGAACCGCATGCACCTCGACGTCCAACCCGCCGACCGCAACCGCGACCAGGAGGTCGAGTGGCTGGTCGGGATCGGGGCGTCCATCGTGGCCGATCACCGCCAGCCCGACGGCCGAGGCTTCGTCCTCATGGCCGATCCCGAGGGCAACGAATTCTGCGTGGAACGCAGCCAGGCCGAACGCGCCGTGTCCGCCTGAGCGTCATGAGCCACGTCCGACTCGTCGTCGACCCGCCGCCCCGCGGCCGTGTCATCGAGCTGCGGGACCGGCGCTGGGGCGTCTGCCGGTGACGGTCAGCGGACGCACCCGGCCAGCGCCCACTCGCCCTCGGTGACGAGCCGTCGCCAGTCCAGGGCGGTCGGGTCGTCGCCGGTGGCGGTGTCCAGGCGGGTCACCAGGTCCGCGAAGCTGATGCCCCGTTCCACCGCCGAGCAGCGGGCGACCAGGCACAGGTAGGCGGCCTCCAGGGCGACCGAGAGGCCGTACGCGTCGGTCATCGGCTCGCCGCGGTGCGCGAACGCGTGCCGGGCCCGCACCGCGCGGGCCATGTCCCAGCGCGCCGTGCGCCGGGTCCGGGCGACCGCCCGCCCCGGCGCCGCGAGCAGCCCCAGCAGCTCGGCCCGCCGCCGCGCGAGCAGCCCGTTCCACCGGTACGCGGCCGCCACGTCGGCCCATCCCGGCCCGGTGAGCAGCGCGAGGTCGGCGCCGTCGGCTCCGGTGGTCCACGGCCCGCGGGTGGCCTTGGGGTTGGTCGGGACCGGTCCGCGCAGGTACCGCCGCAGGTGGCCGAAGTGGGCCCGGGGCGTGCGGGCGCAGCTGGAGCTGGTAGCGGTCGAAGTGCTCCAGGAACGTCATCGCGGCGGCGGTCGGGTCGTGCGCGGTCACCTCGACGAGCAGGTAGCGGGCGCTGCGCGGGGCGTGCCCGGCGCTCTCGGCGGCGACGACGAGGTCCCGGAACGCCGGTGCCAGCGTCTCGAAGTGCGGCTGCTCCCAGCCGAAACTCTTGATCAGTGTGCCGCTCCGGGCGACCGGCACCGCCAGCCGGAAGGTGCGGTGCTGGAAACCGGCCTGCGGGGTCCACATGGGTCGTCTCGATTCAGGCGAGAGGCTGCGCCTCATGGCGGGCAGTGGGCGTCCGGGGCGCAAAAGGCGGGCGGACCGAGACCGGCCCGCCCGCGACCGGGCACCATGGCGATCACGCCTGAGCCCGGGGACGCAGCACCCGATCGACGAGTGCGGCGAGCAGTGTGGCCCGCTCGGCCATCGTGGGCAGGTCGACCCATTCGCCCTCGGCATGGGCGTTGCCGCCGACGGGTCCGAGCCCGTCGAGGGTCGGGATGCCGAAACCGGCCGTCAGGTTGCCGTCGGAGGCTCCGCCGACGGCGACGCCCGCGGGCGCGGGCAGGCCCAGTTCCGCCGCGACCACCCGGGCGAGCCGGTAAAGGTCCGCCGAGGCGGTGGGCGGCAGCGCGGGCCGGCTGACGCCGCCGTGCACGGTCAGCCCGCTGCCCGCCAGGACGGGGCGCAGCCCGCGCATGGCCCGGTCCACCCGCTCGAACTCGGCCTGGTGGAAGGCGCGCACGTCGACGGCGAGCCCGGCCGCCGCCGGGACGGTGTTCTCGGTGGTGCCCGCGGTGAGCACGGTCGGCGTCACGGAGGTGTCGCCGTCGCCGAGCCCGGCCACGGCCAGCACCTGGTGCGCCAGCTCCACCCCGGCGTTGATCCCGCGTGCCGGGTCCAGCCCGGCGTGGGCGGCCCGGCCGGTCACCTCCAGCCGGTAGCGGGCGATGCCCTTGCGGGCGGTCTTCAGCGCGCCGTCGGCGCTGGGCTCGCAGATGAGCGCGGCTCGCGCACCCTGCCCGGCCTGCTCGATGAGCGCCCGGGAGACGGGAGAGCCGATCTCCTCGTCGGCGTTGACCAGCACGGTGACCCCGTCCAGCGAGGGCAGCGTGGACAGCGCGTGGAACAGCTGGACCAGACCCGCCTTCATGTCGAAGCAGCCCGGCCCGGTGGCCCGGTCGCCGTCGACCCGGAACGGCCAGCGGGCCAGGGTGCCCACCGGCCAGACCGTGTCGTGGTGCCCGACCAGGAGCACCCGGGTGTCGCCGTGCCGCCAGACCAGGTGGGCGCCGTGGCGTTCGGGGGAGCTGCCGAGCAGGCGGCTGCCGAGGGCGGTGACCGCGTCGGCGCTGTGCGCGGTGGCCCGCGGGTCCTCCGACGGCGACTCGACGGCGACCAGGGCGGCGAGGTCCTCGACCAGCCGGGGCAGCCGTGTCCGCAGGTCGCGCAGGGTGGGAGCGAAGTCTGACATGGGTGCCTCCGGCAGCTCGTTTACGTCGTCTAGATTGACTAGACAATGTAGATGTTGCGTATGATGGTGCAGTGGGCTTGGATCGGTTGTCAAGACATCGATCGCGGACGCGTCACAGCGTCAGGGAGGTGGAGCACGTGGAGACGGCCCGGAGTGCGGCGATGCCCGCGTACCAGCGGATCGCGGCCGCGTACCGTGGGCTGATCATGTCGGGGGAGCTGCGGCCCGACGACCGGCTGCCGACCGAGCACGAGATCGCCGACCGGTTCGGCGTGGTCCGCCAGACCGTGCGCACCGGCCTCGGCATCCTGGTCACCGAGGGGCTGATCGTCGCCCGCCGGCCGCACGGCTACTTCGTGCGCCGCCGCGAGCACATGGTCTACCGGCCGCAGGAGAAGTCCCGCCCGCGCCCGGCCACCCCGGAGATGGACCGGTTCTCGCAGCAGATCGTCGCCGAGGGCCGCACCCCGCACCAGGCCATCGAGGTGTCACTGGTGCAGGCCGCGCCCGATCTCGCCCAGCGGCTGGGCATCGCGGCCGGGCAGACCGTCGTGGCGCGCCGCCGGGTGCGGTTCATCAACGGCGAGCCGACCAACATCAACGACTCGCACTTCCCGATCGACCTGGTCAAGGACTCGGAGATCATGTCTCCGGCCTACCTGCCCCGGGGCACCGACCAGGTGCTGGCCGACCTCGGCTACCGGCAGGACCGGGCCATCGACGAGATCTTCATCCGGATGCCGACGCCCGAGGAGATCCATCGCCTCAGCCTGGGCCCCGGCACCCCGGTCGCGGCCCACTACGACACCGGGTACACCGCGTCCGGGCAGCCCGTGCAGTGCACCCTCAACGTGCTGCCGGGTGACCGGCACAAGATCGTGTTCGAGCGGCACTGGCAGGGCGAACCCGCGGGCTGACCACTACTCCGGCCTGGTCTGCCGGCTCATCAGTGTGGCCAGGGCGACCTTCGGATCGACGCCCTCGTGGCAGATCCGCTCCACCTGCTCGGTGATCGGCATCTCCACCCCGTGCTTGTGGGCCAGGTCCCGGATGGCCAGGCAGCTCTTGACACCCTCGGCGGTGTACCGGGTGGCCGCCTGGGCCTGCTCCAGGTTCAGGCCGCGGCCCAGGTGCTCGCCGAACGTGCGGTTGCGGGTCAGCGGCGAGCAGCAGGTGGCGACCAGGTCGCCCAGCCCCGACAGGCCGGCGAAGGTGAGCGGGTCCGCGCCCAGCGCGACGCCGAGCCGGGTGGTCTCGGCCAGCCCGCGCGTGATCAGGGTGGCCTTGATGTTCTCGCCCAGCTCCATCGACGTGGCGATGCCGTACGCCAGAGCGATCACGTTCTTGACGGCCCCGCCCAGCTCGGCCCCGATGACGTCGTCGTTGGTGTACGGCCGGAAGTAGGGCGTGGTGATCGCCTCCTGCACGGCGGCCGCCCGGTCCAGGTCCGTGCACGCGACCACGGCCGCGGCGGGCTGGCGCACGGCCAGCTCGGGGGCGATGTTCGGCCCGGTGACCACGGCGACCCGGCTCGGGTCGACCCCGGCGGTCTCCACGATGACCTCGCTCATCCGCTTGGTCGTGCCCAGCTCGATCCCTTTCATCAGGGAGACCAGCGTCGCGTCGGCCGGGATCAGCCCCGCCCACGCGCTCAGGTTCGCGCGCAGCGTCTGCGAGGTCACCGCGAGCACCACCAGGTCGGCCCCGGCCAGGGCGGCTGCGGGGTCGGCGGTCGCCGTCACGGTGCGGGGCAGCGCGACCTCGGGGAAGTAGTCGGGGTTGCGGCCGGTGGTGCGGATCGCGTCCGCGATGGACTCCCGGCGCGCCCACATGGTGACCTCGCCGCCCGCCTCGCCCAGGATCTTGGCGAAGACGCTGCCCCAGGAACCGGCTCCCATCACCGCGGTCCGCACGCTGTGCCACCTTTCCGCCGCGGCCACGGCCGGGCACGATCACCGGCGTCCGGGCAGGCCGCCGTCGTCGCAGCGAATCATGCCATGCGGCCGTCAGGCGGGCCGGGGTCCGCCGGATGGATCGCGGCTCGCGCGCAGGGCCTGCTGCACCCGCAGCTCCATGTCGTGCAGCGCCTCGATGGCCCGCAGCTGCCCCGCGATCTCCGGGTCGGCGGTGGCGGGGCCCAGGCCGATGAGCCCGCAGCGCTCGCACTCGACCCGCGCGGCCGAAGCCGGGCAGGGCGTCTGCGTCGCGCAGTCGACGCAGGTGTGCACGGCGTCGACGGCGAGCACCTGGTCCACGGTGATCGTGTCGAGGTAACCGCATTCGGCGCACTGCCAGGTCACCTGCTGTGCCCAGTCCATGTCCCCGGTGTCGCCGAGTTCGTAGTCGAGGCGCTCGGCCGGGCCGACGAGGTCGCAGCCCGGGCAGCGCACGTAGGGACGTGGTCTCATGGCGCGCTCCCCGTGATCGCCCGACAGTGCGATGTGGACGTTAAACACGTAAGTGTTGCAGTGCGCCCACCGATCGGACGATCGTTGCGAGGCGAACAACCGAGGAGTCCCGTCGACGGCTGTGCCGCCATGGCCGTGCGGCGGGTGCCGGGCAGGGGCGCACGTCGGCCAGGTGAACAGCAGGCGAACAGTGGAAGGCTGGTGCACGACATCGATTGAGCAGGGCGGTGTACCGGCATACCGTCAGCCACGTGCCGCTGGTCATCGATCATCTCGTGCCCGCCCGGGCCATGTGCCTGGCCGACGAGCTGCTGGTCGATCTGCCGCAGCGGTGGTCGCACTCCGCCGGGGTGGCGGGCCGCGCGGCCGATCTGGTCACCGCGGTCGACCCGGCCGATCGCGATCTACTCCTGTGCGCGGCCTGGCTGCACGACATCGGGTACGCCGCCGCGGCCCGCGACACCGGGTTCCACTCGCTGGACGGGGCACGCCTGCTGCGGCGGCTCGGCTGGCCGGTGCGGCTGTGCGCGCTGGTGGCGCACCACTCCGGGGCGTCCTTCCTGGCCGCGGCGCAGGGCGTCGTCGGCATGGCCGAGTTCGACGACGAGCGCTCGGCGGTGACCGACGCGCTGGCCTGCGCCGACCAGACCACGGGGGTACGCGGGGAGTCCGTGTTCTTGGAGGACCGGCTGGCCGAGGTGCTGCGGCGGCACGGGGCGTGCTCGCCGCACGCGGCCGCCCACGAGGGCCGGGCGCCGTACCTACGGTCCGCCGCGAGCCGCGTGCAGGCCCGCCTGCTCGCCGAAGAGCACCTCCCGCGCGCGAAGCGTTAAGAAGGTGCCCTTCCTCTACGGATAACGATAAGAAGGTGCCCTTCCTTCAGGCAGTCGGGGGGAGCGGGGCGACGGTCACGGCGCTCGTGAGGGTGGCGACCAGGGCCGTGGTGGTGGGCAGCAGGCTGCGTCCGTCCGGTGCGGACAGGCTCGTGGTCGACTCCAGGCGGGCCAGGATCGCGCCCGGCAGCAGGGTCACGCCGAGCGCGGGCAGGCCGGTGACCTGGATTCCGGCGTACGAGTCGGGCCGGGGCACCGCCCGCACCACCCCGTCCGGCCCGGTCCAGCGCACCAGCAGGTGGCTGCCCGCGGTGGCGAGCACCGGCCGGGCCGCGTCGGCCGGGTCGAGCGGTTCGCCGAGCAGCGCCCGCAGGTGCTGGTGCAGGCAGGGGTCGAGCCCGTGCCGCTCCTGCAGTCGGCTCAGCAGCCACGACGAGCCCTGGATGCGCGGGTTGACCTCCAGGAACGCCACGTCGCCGCCGGACACCGCGATGTCGGCCCCGAACAACCCTCGGTGCCCCTGCGCGGCCAGCCACGTCCCGATGCGCTCGGTGTGCAGGTAGGCCTGGGCCAGTGCGCCGGGGTCGACGCGCGGCGTGGCGAAGTCGCTGCCGCAGTAGCCGCCGAACGCGTACCCGAGCTGCGGGATCCCGCTGATCTGCAACGACGCGGGCAGCAGGCGCACCCCGTCGGCATGCACCACCCCGGCCACGTTGATCGTCACGTCCCCGGCGTAGCGCGACAGCAGCCACCGGGTGACGTGCGGATGCGCCTGCCGCGCCGCGGCCAGCTCGGCGGCGTCGCGGACCAGGTAGGTGCCCTGCCCGCCCGCGCCGTTCGGGGTCTGCGCGATGAACGGCGCGTCGAGCCGCCGGGCCACGGCCGCGAAGTCGAGCTCGTCCCGGTCGAGCGCCAGCGCCTCGGGCACCGGCACGCCGAGCCCTTGCAACGCCGCGCGGATGTAGACCTTGTCCTCGGCCAGCCGCTCCACGACCTCCAGCGGCCCGGCCGCCAGCCGCACCCGGCCCGGCCAGGCCGCCGCGGCGGACTCCCACGCGGTGCTGGCACGCGGCGGCACCAGCAGGATCGGCCGGTCGTCGGCCGGGGCCTCGGCCAGCACCTTGGGGACGAAGTCGGCCAGCCGCGCCACGTCGCCGAAGCGCCAGCGGCGGCGTACGCCGTCGAGCCGCTCCAGTGACAGCGCCCGGGTGCCGGGCAGGTCGGCGTCGGCGTCGCCGGACAGCACGCAGACGCACGAGGGGTGCTCGGTCAGCGGCGCCATCATGCCGGGGTACGCGCTGGCGGTCACCAGGCGGTAGTCATGCAGGTCCCATGCCATGGCGGCAACTGTGGCCGATCCGGGCCGGCCGCGCCGCACGTCGCGAACGTACTTCCGGCTAACGCCGCAAGAACTCTTCGACACGCCCCGGTGCGCCCCAAGGTCATCCGATTTGCCTGGCAGGTGTGCGTATCTTGGACGCCCATACGCCCAGGTGCCGGGCAAGTCGAGCGATCAAGGGCGCACACCGGACGCCGCGCGTCGGGTGGGGGAGTACGCGAGCAGGGCCACACCGGCCGCGATCGCGGCTCCGGCCAGGGCGAGCGTCCACAGTGCCGCCAAGCTCGCCGGTGGGGCCTCGTCGAACAGGAGCGCGCCCCACAGCCAGCTCAGCAACGGGTCGGCGACCGTCATCGCGGTCAGCGCGGCGGGCAGCGAGCCGCTGCCGAAGGCCTCCTGCGCGAGCACCGCCGCGACCAGGCCGGACAACGCCAGCGCGTACACCGGCCAGTCCAGCGCGGCCGTCAGCGGCCCGCGGGTGGCGAGCTGGTCGGCGACGACGACGGTGAGCACGGCGGTGGTGCTGAACCCGGTGCCCGCGGCGACGCCGGTCAGCGCGGTGCGGGCGGCCCGGCCCGGCCGGCTGCGCGCGACCGCGAGCAGCACGAGGATCAGGGCGACCGCGGCCAGCAGCACGGCGGGCAGCGGCTCGCGGCGTACTGTCTGCGCGACCCCGCCCCGGGCCAGCACCAGCACCGCCAGGCCCGCGCAGACCGCGGCGGTGCCCAGCCAGTCCCGAGCGGCGGGCGGGCGGCCCGTGCGCGTGTACGCCATCGGCAGCGCGAACATCAGCTGCACCGCCAGCAGCGCCTGCACGATGGCGATGGAGCCGGTGTGCAGCGCGGAGGCGTGCGCGGCGAAGCCGAGCACGTTGCAGCCGAGCCCGGCCAGCCAGACCGGGCTGCGCAGCAGGCGCGCGGCGAAACCGAGCACGGGCAGCCAGTGCCCGGCCGTGTCGCCGCGGGCCTGCGCGACGGCCCGGGTGACCCGGTGCTGCAGCGCGGCGGCCGCCGCGAACAGCGCCGCCGCGAGCAGTCCCAGGATGGTGCTGAGGATGGTCATGGTTCCCCTTGCGCGCCGTCACGGCCGGACGGCGTGCGCGCATCATGACCGCGCGGCGAGTACGGTGATCGACTCTTGCGCCGCCGCCCGGTGAACGGTGGGCGTCGCCGCGCGCAGCGGCAGGAAGAGGAGCAGCCCGAGCGTGATCCAGACGTACGCGCTACCCCCGACGAAGCCGTCCGGGTCGCCGGACCTGTTCGCCCACAGCCACACCACGCTGCTGCACAGCACCACGTAGGCGGTCCCCGCCGACCACAGCAGCCTGCGGCGGCGGCGCGGCTCGGGCTCGCGCAGCCCCGCCCCGGCCAGCAGGATCAGCGCGGGTGCCACCCACACCAGGTGGTGCACCCAGGTGACCGGGCTGACCAGGCACGCGGCCAGGCCGGTGAGCGCGAACCCGCCCCAGACGTCGCCCTGGCGGGCCGCCCGGCGCACCCGCCAGGCCCACAGCGCCAGCACACATCCGACCGCGAGCAGCCAGAACACGGGATGCGAGGTTTCCGGGTCGAGCCGGGCGATCACGCCGCGCAGCGACTGGTTGGAGATGTAGAACAGGTCCCCGATCCGGGCGGTGTCCCCGAATGCCGAGGTCCAGAACGTCCACGACGGCCCCGGCGCGACCAGCGCCGCCAGCAGCGTCGCCGCGATGGCCGTGGCGCTCGCGACGGCGGCGGCCCGCCGCCGCCCGGACAGCAGCAGGTAGACGATGAAGATCGCCGGGGTGAGTTTGATCGCGGCGGCGAGCCCGGTCCCGATGCCCGCCCAGCGGCTCCGGCCGCTCGTCAGCAACCGGGCGTCGGCCAGCACCAGCGCGACGAGGACCAGGTTGACCTGGCCGAAGCTGACCGTGTCCCGGGCCGGCTGCAACGCGGCCAGCAGGCACGCGGCGATCCCGAAGGCGAACAGCCGCGGCCACCCGTGCTCCCGGGCGATCGGGTCGACCAGCCAGTACAGCACCAGCGCGCAGGCCGCGGCGGTCAGCGCCACGTTCACCGCGATGACGGTGTGCCAGCCCAGCATGCTCATCGGCAGCATCGCCACGGCCGCGAACGGCGGATACGTGAAGCCGTAGTGGGTGCCCGGCACGAGGTAGTCGTAGACGCCGCCGCCCTCGTGCACCCAGTCGTTGACCGCGCCGTAGTAGACCAGCACGTCGAACCAGCCGCGATGCCCCGGGATCAGCGCGATGAACAGGCCCACCGCCATGGCCAGCGCGAGCACGTACAGCAGGCGGGCGCAGGGCGTCTTCACCATGCGGCGGGCTCCGTTCCTCGGAAGGCGATGTCGCCGGCGGACAGGAACACGATCGGCACCGCCAGCAGCGCGCCGGTCAGCGCCGCGGCCAGCTCGTCCGCCGACGGGGTGAAGCCGTTCGGGAACACGGTCACGGTCAGCGCCAGGCAGGCCAGCGCGGTCCAGCGGCGGGCCCGGCCGTCGGGCGGCGCGGCGGCGGCGATCGGCACCAGGCCCCACAGCAGATACCAGGGGCGCAGCGCGGGGCCGAGCAGCGCGAGCGCGGTCAGGCTCAGACCGAGGGCGTACACCAGGCCGAGCCGTCGGCGATGGTGCCAGGCCAGAAGTGTCGCGACCGCCGCGGCCGCCAGCCCGATCCAGCGCCAGGCCGGGATCGCCGACGCGGCCAGGTCGCTGCCCGCCGACTCCAGCAGGTTCCGGGTGATCCGGCCGACGGTGCTGCTCAGCGACCAGTTGTGGGCCGAGATCGGCGTCGAAAGCGAGCGCACCCACCCGTAGCCGGTCCCCGTCACAGCGGTCACCAGCGCGGTCGTCGCCGCCGCGAGGCCCACCGTCAGCGCGAGCGCCCGCAGGGTGGCCACCGGCCGGCTGAGCGCCGGACGCAGCGAGCGCTGCCACAGCCAGACCACCACGACCAGGCCGAGTGCCGCCGGGGCCTTCACCAGGCAGGCGAGCGTGATCGCGACGGCGGCCAGGGTGAACCGGCCCGCCGCGGCGGCGGTCAGCCCGGCGATGAGCAGGCCCAGCATCACCGCGTCGTTGTGCGCGCCGCTGACCAGGTGCAGCAGCACCAGCGGGTTCAGCGCGCCCAGCCACAGCGCCGCCGCCGGGTCCACGCCGCAGGCCCGCGCCAGCCGGGGCAGGCATCCGATCAGCAGCACGACCCCGGCCAGCGCGACCGCCCGCATGCCGAACACGCCCAGCGGCACGTCGCTCGCCGAGAACCTCGACACCCCGGCCGCCAGGGACAGGAACGCGGGCCCGTACGGCGTCGGCGTGTGCTGCCAGATCGCGGGCACCTCGGCGAGCAGCGGCCCGCCCAGCGCCGACGGCCCCGCCTGGTAGACGTCGAGCCCCGCCGTGACCATCGCGCCCTGTGCCAGGTAGCTGTACACGTCCCGGCTGAACAGCGGCGGCATCGCCACCAGCGGCAGCGCCCACGCGGCGAGCACCACCAGCAGCCCTCGCGGCGAGGGCGGCTCCCCGCCGCGTACCGCCCGGCCCAGCCGCCACCACGCCGCCGCCAGCAACGCGAGCCCGAAGTACGCGCCGACCAGCCCCAGCCTTTGATACTGCCGCAGCTCACCCAGCCCCAGCGCGGGCGCGAGCGTGTCCCGCACCGGCAGCGCCCCCGCCGCCAGCCCACCCCCGGCCAGCGCCACCGACCCGACCAGCCCCAACACCAGACACCGCCCCGCCTCCCCACCACCCAGCCCGCGCGAAAGGAAGGGCACCTTCACATCGCTCCGCGATGTAGAAGGTGCCCTTCCCAACTTCATGAGGTCGCGGAGGAGGGCAGACGGCACCCAGGCAGGGTGCCAGCAGGCGGTGTACGGCAGGCGACCTGCCACCCAACCGCCCGTGGCCGCAGGGTTGCGGCTCGCGGCGGTCAGTCCCCGTCGATGGTGATGTCCAGCGCCGCGGCCAGCGTGTGCGCCAGCCCGGCGAGGTCGTGCGCGCTGACGCTCGCCCCGCGCAGGCTCGTCACGCTGCCGATGCCGCCCAGCTCGCACCGGGTGAACCAGGCCCCGGCACAGTCGGCCTGCGCGAACTGCGCGCCCGACAGGTCGCAGCCGGTGAACGACGCCCCGCGCAGGTCGGCGTTGGTGAAATCGGCCCGGGTCAGGTTGCAGTCGACGAAGGCCACGTCCTTGAACGAGGTGAACCGGAACGTCGCCAGATCCATCCGGCACTCCCGGAACGTCACGTCTCGCAGCGTGCCGTCGACCCACTGCAGGCCGGTCAACCGGGCCAACGACACCTCGACCCGCAGCAGCCCCGACTTGGTCGCCTTGAGGTTCGCCCAGTCCGACGTCTCCACCAGGCAGTCGGTGAACATCGCCCGGTCCAGCACCGTACGGGCCAGGCCGGTCCTGGTGAAGCGGCATTGCTCGAACTCGGCGGAGTCGGCGGCCTGCCCCGTCAGATCCAGGTCGAGGAACGCCAGCCGACGGAACGTCGCCTCGTCCTCCAGATCGTGGTCCGGCGACACGGCCGTGTCCATGGCCGTCGGAGGCTTCGGCCTCGCCGGAACGCGGGGCGCGCGGCTGGTGTCTCTGCTGCTGGCTGGGCGTAGTGGCACGGTTCCGACCCTAACGTCGACCACCTTGCGGTTCGGGTGCGGGCGTCGTCGTGCGCCGTCAGCTCCGCCTCACGTTCGTCGCAGCAGGTCGAGTTCGTCGCCCCAGGCGTCGAGCACGTCGCCGTGGCCGCGGTCGCGGGCGAGCCGCTCCAAGTCGGGGAACAGGCCGGCCGGGTCGTCGGCGACGCGGACCGGCAGGGTGGCGGCGTCCCACGGCTCGCCGAGCGGGTGCGTCTCCAGCTCCCAGCGCAGGTACTTGTTGTACGGCCGCACCCGGCCGTGCAGCGCGAACAGGGTGAACAGGAACCAGGAGACGCTCTCCATCTCCTCCAGCCGGGCCAGGTCGGCGCGGCCGTCGCGGTGGTTCTTCGCCGCGCGGTAGATGAAGTTGACGTATCCGTCGAGGTACTCCCGCGACCACTCGGCCGCCTCCACCGGGGTCGGCGTCGCCTGCGCGTGGGCCAGTTCCGTGATCAGTCCGTCGAGCCGGTCGACCAGCACCTGCGCGCCCCGGTACACGTAGCGTTCCCAGATGTTCGACGTGTCGGCCAGCTCGTCGACCGTGCACACGATCTCGTCCAAGCTGGACGTCTTCCGGGTATGCGTCCACTGCCCGGCGCGCTCGTCCACCACCACGATCACGTCATGGTCGGAGTGGACGGTGGCCATGCCGCGCGCCATCGAGCCGGTCAGGATCACACCGCGAACGGCGGGATCGGCCTCGGCACGGGCGAGAAGATCTTCGTAGGCTCCCGCGCGACCAGCATCGCAATGATGGCAACCGGTTTCTGCAAGGTGAAGGTGTTCAGTCCGGGACGAACGTTCCGCGGCCGGGCGAGCC
This sequence comes from Catellatospora sp. NPDC049111, assembly GCF_040648615.1. NCBI lineage: Bacteria > Bacillati > Actinomycetota > Actinomycetes > Micromonosporales > Micromonosporaceae > Catellatospora > Catellatospora sp. NPDC049111. The sequence goes on from NZ_JBEZEB010000011.1 coordinate 100,604, forward strand.
CACCACCACCCCCCGGTCCCGAAGCAGCGCCATAACGCGGGCGATGGTGGCGAAATGGACGGAGTACAGCGTGGCCAGCTCGTTGTAGCTGGGCAGCTTGGAGCCGGCCGGGTACTCCCCGGCCCGGATGCGGGCGGTCAGGTCCGCCGCGATCTCCGTGTAGCTCATAGGGACGGGCATGTGACTTCCTCAGGTTGGCACACGCTGGTGGACGCCTGTCCTCACTGCGACGCCAAGGTCGTGGACTGGGCGGGACGGATTGCGCAAACGCCCACACATAAGCCCGGCTCTCCTCCCTGAACGCGGAACTCGTTCGCCAGCGAGGAGAGCCAGAGGCTTTGTCGCGGATTCGATGCGTACGTTGTCTGCATGAGTGGCAAGGCGGAGCGTTTGCACCTGCGAATGGATGCGGAACAGAAGGCGCTGCTGGAGGCGGCCAGCGCTGCTGCGGGGGCGAGCGTGGCGGCGTTCGTACTGGCCGCGGCTACGGCCGCCGCTGCGGACGTGTTGGCCGCCAGGCACAGTTTCGTGCTGCATCAGCAAGCGTGGCGCGAGTTCGACGAGGCATTGGCCCGACCTGCCCGTGACGTAGTTGGACTGCGGGAATTGCTGGTGCAGAGTTGATGTACCCGCTGTTGACGATGACGCACAACGCCGCGCGTTTGCGCCACGACAAGCATTCTGGCCAACCGGTCGACGGCCGCAATCAGCCTGTGCGGGTGGCGGCAGCCTGATCGAGAGCGGTGTGCACGGCGAGGAAGCCGCGTACGGCGGTGTTCCAGCCGAACAGTTCGGCGCGGGTGCGGGCGGCGTCGCGGCGGCGGCGTTCGTCGCGGTCGAGCAGCCGCAGCACCCCGTCGGCGAGATCCTCGCCCGCGACCGCGACCCCCGCGTCGCCGACCACGGCGGGCAGCGCGCTCGACGCGCTCACCACGGCCGGGGTGCCGCAGGCCAGGGCCTCCAGCGCGGCCAGTCCGAACGTCTCCATGGGGCCGGGCGCGAGCACCAGATCCGCACTGGCCAGCAGCGCCGCCAGCCGTTCGCGATCACCGATCCACCCGGTGAACGCCACCGGCAGCCCCGACGACGCGGCCTGGAGCCGGGACCGCAGCGGCCCGTCGCCAGCGATCACGAGCCGGGCGCGCACCCCACGGTCGAGCAGCGTGCGCAGCGTGGTCAGCGCACGCTCCGGCCGCTTCTCCGGCGACAGGCGTACACAGCAGACCAGCAGCAGTTCGCCGCCGGGCACGTGTTCGCCGCGCACCAGCGGGTCGCGGCGGTCGGGGTGGAACAGGTCGAGGTCGACGCCGAGCGGCACCTGCGTGATGTTGTGCGCGCCGACGCCCGTGAACTCGCCCGCGGCCCAGGCGGTGGTGCAGACCACCTGGTCGTACGCGGCGGCGCTGGCGCGGTTGAGCCCGGCCGCCACCCGGGCGCGCACCGGGGCGGGCAGCTTCACGACGCCGAGCAGGCCGTCGACGCTCTCGTGCGACACCATCACCGACGGCACGCCGTGGCGGCGTGCCCAGGCCCCGGTCCAGCGCAGCGTGGTGCGGTCGGACACCTCGATCCGGTCCGGCGCCAGGTCCGCGAGCAGCCGGGCGAGCGGCGCGCGGCGTACCAGCATCCGGTAGCCGCCGCCCAGACCGGGCGCGACCGGACCGGGCAGGGTGATGACGCGGCCCTGCTCGGTCGGCTCGTCGGTGTGCCGCGGCCCGGGGACGACGAGCACCGGCTCGTGCCCCGCCTCGGCGTATCCGCGGCCCAGTTCCCGCAGCGCGGTGCGCAGGCCGCCGGAGCTGGGCGTGACGAAGTTGGCCAGGCGCACGATGCGCAGCCCGGTCACGGCGCGGGCACCGGGACGGCGACGGGCGCGGGCAGGCGGCCGGGCGCGCGTACCGCGTCGGTCGCGGCGGCGTAGTGGCCGATCAGCTCGTCGCCCAGCGCCGACCAGGTCCGGGTGCCCACGGCCGCGCGACCGGCCTGCCCGTAGGCGCGGCGTACGGCCGGGTCGGCGAGCGTCCCGACCGCCGCCGCGAACGCCGCGGGGTCGTCCGGGGTCACCAGCAGCCCGTCGACGCCGTGGCGGACCAGGTCGAGCGGGCCGCCGATCGCCGGGGCGACCACGGGCACGCCGCTGGCCTGGGCCTCCTGCACGGTCTGGCAGAACGTCTCGTGCGGTCCGGTGTGGACGAAGACATCGAGGCTCGCGTACAGCCGGGCCAGGTCGCCGCCGCGGCGGGTGCCGAGGAAGGCCGCCTGCGGCACGGCGCCGCGCACCGCGTCGCGGGTCGGGCCGTCGCCGACCACGACGACGCGCACGCCGGGCAGCGCGGCGGTCTGCGCGAGCAGGTCCACCCGCTTCTCCCGGGCCAGCCGGCCGACGTAGCCGACGATCAGCTCGCCGCCGGGGGCGAGTTCGGCGCGCAGTGCCTCGTCGCGGCGCGAGGGGTGGAACAGCTCGGTGTCGACGCCGCGACCCCACCGGCCGACGTCCGGCACGCCGTGCGCGACGAGCTCGGCGGCGGTCGCCGACGACGGGGCGAGGGTGAGCGCGGCGCGGCCGTGCACGTGCCGGATCCAGCGCCAGGCCAGCGCCTCCCCGGTGGCCACGCCGTAGGCGCGGGCGTAGCCGGGCACGTCGGTCTGGTAGATCGCGACGACGGGCACGCCGAGGTCGGCGGCGGCCTTCGCGCCCCACGCGCCGAGCACGAACGGGCTGGCCAGGTGCACGACGTCGGGCCGGTGCCCCGCGAGCGCCTCCCGGAGGCGGCGGGTGGGCCAGGCCAGGCGTACGTTGCCGTAGCCGGGCAGCGGCAGCGAGCCCAGCCGGACCACCGGGTACGGCTTGCCGGTGGCGGCCCGGCTCGCCCGCGGGGCGGGCCTCGGCGCGATCACCATCGGCTGGTGGCCGCGCGCGAGCAGGTGGTCCGCGACGCGGGCGACGGAGTTCGCGACGCCGTTGACGTCCGGGGAGAACGACTCGGTGATGATCGCCACGCGCATGGCGGTGACGCTAGGTTCGCCGTCCGGACGCGGGGCGAAGAGCCGGAGTCGCGACGGCGAAGACCAGTGGAACGGTGGAGCCGCGGTGGCGGGTTCCGGGCGGTCGGCGGACGGCGGGTGCGGGCACGGTCGGCCTAGGATCGGGGCCATGCTGGCTGAACTGCAGTGCGTGGTGCTGGACTGCCGTGACCCGAAGCGGCTCGCCGAGTTCTACCGGTCGCTGCTCGGCGGCGTCGTCGACCAGCCCGATCGGCGCTGGTCGCTCGGCGACGACTGGTCGACGCTGCACGCCCCGAACGGGCTGGTGCTCGCGTTCCAGCGGGTGGCCGAGTACCAGCCGCCGCAGTGGCCGGACCCCAGCAAGCCGCAGCAGTTCCACCTCGACTTCGGCGTGCCGGATTTGGACACCGCCGAGGAGGAGGTGCTGGCCTGCGGCGCCGCCGTGCTCGACGCGGGTTCGCCGGGCCAGAGCTGGCGGGTGTACGCCGACCCGGCCGGTCACCCGTTCTGCCTCGTCCGGCACTGAGCCGCGTCAGCGGGTGACCGCGGCGGCGAGTTCGCGCAGCAGGTCGCCCAGGCGGCGGGCGTCGGCGGGGTCCAGGCGGCTGAGGGCCTCGCGTTGCACCGCCAGCCCGGCCGCGACGGCTTCGTCGATCAGCTCCCGGCCGGCCGGGGTGAGCTGCGCGCGCAGTGAGCGCCGGTCGCCCGGATCGGGGGTACGCGTGATGAGCCCAGCCGCCTCCAGCTTGTCCAGCCGCCCGGTCATGCCGCCGGTGGTGAGCATCAGGGTGTCGGACAGCTGCTTGGGGGAGAGGTTGAACGGCTCCCCGGCGCGGCGCAGCGTGGCCAGCACGTCGAACTCCCCGCGCCCGATGCCTAGGCGCTGGTAGGCGCGCTCCATACGGTCGCCGATGGCGGCGGCGACCCGGTAGACGCGTCCGAAGACCTCCATGGGCAGCAGATCGTCGAGGTCGGGGCGCTCGTCGCGCCACTGGTCGATGATCACGTCGACGGCGTCCTTGGTCATGAGCAGATGGTAACTTGACGGAAACTAGCTTAGTGGTAAGTTACTTGTAAGCTAGTTGATGAGAAGGGGTAGCCATGACGTACACCGGAGATCTCGGCGCGGTCAGCGCCGCGTACCACCCGGCCGGTGCGGCGGAGCAGGCGGTCATGGGCTCGGGCTCCACCGGCCGCTTCGTGGCCCCGGGCAGCGTCACCCAGGGACGCTTCGGTCTCTACGAGTGGCACATGCCGGCCGGGGCGGGCGGGGCCGACGCGCACTTCCACCGCACCTTCTCCGAGTCCTTCTACGTCATGACCGGCACCGTGCAGCTATACGACGGCGCACGCTGGGTTGACGCCTCGGCCGGCGACTTCCTGCACGTGCCCGAGGGCGGCGTGCACGGCTTCCGCAACGACAGCGGCGCCGCCGCCTCGATGCTCATCCTGTTCGCGCCCGGCATCCCCCGGGAGATCTACTTCCGCGAGCTCGCCGACATCGCCGCCAGTGGGCGGCAGCTGTCGGAGGACGAGTGGACCGACCTGTTCGCCCGCCACGACCAGTACCGCGCCTGAGGAGGCCCGATGACGACGTACGCCGACATGTGGTTCGACCCGAAGTGCCCCTGGGCCTGGAACACCTCGCGCTGGCTGCTGGAGGTCGAGCAGGTCCGCGACGTGCGGGTGCGCTTCCACGTGATGAGCCTGTGGCTGCTCAACCACGGCCGCGAGGTCGACCCCTGGTATCGCGGCTGGCTGGCCGACACCCTGGGCCCGGTCCGCGTGGTCACCGCGGTGCAGCAGAAGTTCGGCGACGACGTCGTGCGCGACTTCTACACCGCCCTCGGCGAGCGGATCCACCGCGACAAGACCCCGATCGGCCCCGACCTCTACACCGCAGCCCTGTCCGACCTGGGTCTGCCCGCCGAACTCGCGGCCGCGGCCGACGTGCCCGACCATGACGAGGCCCTGCGCCGCAGCCACGACGAAGGGCTGCGTCCGGTCGGCGAAGACCTCGGCACCCCCACGATCCACGTCCCCGGTCCCGACGGCACGCTCAGCGCCTTCTTCGGCCCGGTCGTCACCCCGGTGCCCCGCGGCGAGGCCGCCGGCCGCCTCTGGGACGGCGTCCTGCTCGTCTCCACCACCCCCGGCTTCTACGAGCTCAAACGCGGCAACCGCCCCCGCCCCACCGTCTCCTGAACCCGCCCGAGAGCAAGGAAGGGCACCTTCTTATCGCTCCGCGATGTAGAAGGTGCCCTTCCCATCCGGTGGCTGCTGTCTTCGCAGGACAGAGGCGGTGTCAGTAGTCCTCGTCGTCGTACGGCGCGGAGCCCTCGGCCGCGCTCAGGTCGATGGTGTCGTCCGCGGAGGCCACGAACTCCTCGAGCTCGTCGTCGTCGATCAGGTACGGGTTGTCTGCCTGCTGAGGTTCGCTCACGGTACGGCCTGCACTTTCACGGTCAGTGAACAGTGGTGACGCCCTCGATTAGAGCGCTGCGGTCGGGTCCGCGCGAGCTGACACTCCGTGCGTGGCGGCCGTGGGCTCAGCCGGTCCGCACCTGCGCGTCGGCGCGGTTGAGCTCGGTGGTGTGCGTGATGAACATGTCGTCGGCCTGCCGGGCCAGCTCCTTCACCCGAGGATCGAAGCCGTAGTTCAGCTCGGTGCGGGCCGCCTGCAGGCTGTCCCCCTGCGTCTGGATGTCCCGAGTGATCCACATCTGGTCGAAGGTGCCCCCGGCCGGCGCGGCCGCCAGCTCCTTGAGCGAGTCCAGCTGCTCCTGGGCGGGCTGCTTCGGCAGCGTCACCTTGACCTGGTCGGCGACCGCGACGACCGCCGCGTCGAACTTCGTGTGGTCGTCGACCATCATCTGGCCGAGCCGCCGTACCTCGTCCGAAGCGCCCTTCTGCGCGGCGAGCGCGCCGGCCGCGATCTCGTACAGGTTCGCCTGGTGGATGCCGATCAGGAAGGAGGCGTCCTGCGGTGACGGCACTGCCGCCGCCGGGCTCGCCAGGCCGACGGCCAGCGCCGCCGCGGCGAGCAAAACGAACAGCCCTCTGCTCCGGTTCATGACCAAGCCTCCATTCCCCGGACCGCGCGGCGCAGCCTGATGCCGCGGGTGGCGCACGGCCGCCTGCGCCCTGGTCAGTACCCATGAAAGCCGCTGCCGACACCTGGGGCATCCGGACGGCGATCTTCCCGCCTAGACTGCTGCGCGAGCGGGGCTGTAGCGCAGAAGTCGTCGCGCCCGTCGTCAAACGGGATGACGCCGGTGCGAATCCGGCCGGCCCCGCTCCCCGAGCACCCTGGAGGGGCACTGCCATGGCCGACGCAGCACCGGCCCTCGGCGGCTGGTGGGTGCCGCTGCACCACCCGATCCCGGCGGTGGTCGCCGAGTGCACGCGGTTGCGGGAGACCGGCGACTGGGCGGGCGCATGCCGGGCCGCCGGCCTGATCCCGGGCGTCGACCTCGCCGCGGTGGCGGCGGACCACGGCAGGGTGGTCGCCCAGCGCGTCCAGGACGACCTGGCACAGCTCGCTCCCGACCTGCTGCGCATCCACCTGAGCGGCGGGTATGCCTTCCGCCGGGGATGGCCGGGTGCAGTCCTGACGGACCTGGTCGAGACGCCGACCGGACCGGAGATCGAGCCGGTCCCGCTTCCGGACGGACCGGTGGTCCTGGCGATCACCCCGCCTACCCGGGACCGGGCCGACGGCACGGGTGCGCGGCTGCGGGTGCTCACCCCGGATCAGGTGACGCGCATCTGGACCGCCGTTCCGGTGTGGTGCTGGCGCGCCGACGCCCACGATGCGCGCCGCGACGCGTACCGGAAGGGGTATCCGCAGGCCGCCCGGGACACGTCGGCCCTACGTAACGGCCTGATGAGCCCGCACCATCTGCACCCGCTGACCTTCGCCGCGCTGTATCCGGACGAGGTCCGCACGCCGCCCGAGGGCGGCCGGGAGTTTCCCGCCGTGCGCGTGCGCTGCGCGTCCGTGTGGCACGAGGTGCAGGTCGTCGACGGGAACCTGATCGCGCGGGAGCACACCGACCAGGAGATCCGGCGCGAGCTGGCGCTGGGCGCGCTGGGCGGGCCGGTCAACGGCTGCGCCGCGGCGCTGCACACCTGGCGGACGGGCCGTGGGCGGCTGCCCAAGCGGCTGCGGTGGCAGCGGGACTTCTTCTTCCGCTGCGCGCGGGAGGGGCGCGGTGACGTGGTGCTCGCGATGCTGGACGCCGGGTTCGATCCGGCGGTCGTGGACGGCAGCGGGGCGACGCTGCTGCACCTGCTGTCCGGGCTCGACCACGAGCGGGTGCTGCCGAAGCTGCTCGCGGCGGGCCTGCCGGTCGACGGCCGGGACAAGCTGGGCGGCACGCCGCTGCACCATGCGCGGCAGGCGGGCGCCGACGACGTGATCGCGGCCCTGCTGGCCGCCGGTGCGGACCCCGGCCCGGTGTCATGACAGCGTGGACGTGACACCTTGTCGTCATCGGACGCGGTCTGTATAACGTTATAAAGCGATCGTCGCCGATCGCCATCGGACCGGGACGGCTGCGGCCGCCGTCGTCATCGCCGCATCCTCGACGTCATGGCAGTGCTGCGGACGTGCCTGACCAGGCGGCGGCACCTGCGTTGACGGACCTGCCCCGGCAGTGGGGACAATGAGCGGTGAGTGGAGGAAACCCGCCGATGGCGGTCAGTCTCAAGGACATCGCCAGGCGGGCGGGCGTGTCGCAGGCGACGGTGTCCAATGTCGTCAACGGCTATCGGCCCGTCGGCGAGGCCACCCGCGCGCGGGTGCGGCAGGCCATCGACGAACTGGGCTACACGCCCAACCTCAGCGCCCGCCACCTGCGCCGGGGCCGCACCGGCATCATCGCGCTGGCCATCCCGGAGCTGAACAACCCGTACTTCGCCGAGCTGGCCGACGCGGCGATCCGGGCCGCCACCGCACGCGGGTACACCTTGCTGCTCGACTACACCGACGGTGACCGGGACAAGGAACTCCTGGTCGCCGACGGGTTCCGGGCGCAGATCATCGACGGGCTGATCCTGTCGGCGGTGCACCTCAGCCGCGACGACATCGCCGGCCGCACCAGCCAGACCCCGATGGTGCTGGTCGGCGAGGCGATCTACCACGCCCCGTACGACCACGTGGTCATCGACAACCTCGCCGCCAGCCGCGAGGCGATGCGGCACCTGATCGCCCTCGGACGGCGGCGGATCGCGTTCATCGGCGCGCACATCGAGGCCGACCGGGCCCCGTCGCTGCTGCGCCTGCGCGGCTACACCGAGGCGCTGGAGGCGGCCGGGCTGCCGTTCGACCCGGCCCTGACCGTCACCACCAGCGGCTTCGGCCGCGGCGACGGCGCGGCGGGTATGCGGGCGCTGCTGGCCCTGCCACAGCCGCCGGACGCGGTGTTCGCCTTCAACGACCTGATCGCGCTGGGGGCGATCCGGGCACTGCACGACCACGGACTGCGGGTTCCCGACGACGTCTGCGTGATCGGCATCGACGACGTGGAGGAGGGCCGGTTCAGCATCCCGACCCTCACCACGATCTCGCCGGACAAGGAGATGATCGGCCGCCTCGCGGTGGAGAAGCTCCTCGACCGCATCGAGGGCCGCCCGGCCGGGCCGCCCGCGGAGTTCCAGCCGCCGTTCCGGCTGGTCGTCCGCGAGTCGGCCCCGGCCGCCGGGCCCGCCTGAGCGGAGCCGACAGCCCCGGTCAGTCCTCGTCCTTCTCGTCCTCGTCGTCCGAGTCGTCGTAGTCGGCGTCTTCGTCCTCGAGTTCCCACGGCTCCAGGTCGTGTGCCCTGATCAGCGCGTTCGCGCCGGCCTCGTCGCCCTGGGCACGCAGCGCCACGGCGATCACGGCGTACAACTGGCGGGTGTCGGCCTCGTCCGCTCCGTCGAGGCCGCGGCGGGCGCGCTGCTCGGCCTCGGCAGGCCGCTTCCGGCGCAGCAGCCGCCAGCCGGTGAACACCGCCGCCTCACCCCGGACCACCCCGTCACCGCACTGTTCGGCCAGCTCGGCGCGGGCCATCGCCTCGTCGGCGCGGTTCTCGCTGTCGTACCACCAGGCGGCGATCAGGTTCAGCCGGCCGCACGCGGTCTCCCACTCCGCCGGGTCGGCGTCGGCGGGCGGGGCCGCCGCGAGCGCGTCCGCTCGGGCCATCACCTGCTCCACGGGCTCCCAGTAGGCGACGCGGGCGCTGCTGACCGCGTCGCTCAGTGAGCGCAGCTCGGCCGGCCGGTCACCGGCCTCGGCGTGCCGATCGGCGGCCAGCAGGCTGCGGTCGGCCCGCTCAGCGCCCCAGAACAGCCGGGCCGACTCGTCCAGCAGGCGGCCGTGCTCGGAGGCGGTCAGCGACGGCTCGGCCAGCAGCAGGTCGAGCACCTGCATCGCCTGGTCGCGGTGCTGTCCGCCGTCGCGGTAGAGCTGCCACAGCAGCTCCCGCGCCCGCCGCAGCGGCTCGGGCAGGCCCGCCCGCTCCAGGGCCAGCACCGCCTCCTCGGCGGCGCCGTAGCGGGTTTCGGCGTCGTTGTGCTCGCGCAGGAGCATCGCCGCGTCGAGCCGGGCCAGCGCGGCGGCGGCCACGTCGCCGGCGGCCGTATGCGCGGCGATGCGGTCCTGCACCTCGGCGAGCCGGTTGCGGGTGCGCCGCCCCGCGGTGTCCAGCACGCTCAGCGGCAGGCTGTCCACCAGCGGTGGCGCGGACATCCGCTGCCGGGCCAGCTCGCCCTGGAACGTGGTGCCGTTGCGGGCGTCGAACCGGGCCGCGAGGTCGGTCACCAGCGCGGTCAGCTCGTCGCGCAGCGCGGTCACCGTCGTCGCCGGCCGCCGCCCGTCCGCGCCGGTCCGGCCCTGCACCGCGATGTCGCCGTGGCCGCCGTCGGCCAGCCGGTTCAGCACGAGCACGGCGGGCGCGGCGAAGGCCAGCACGTCATGCGGGCTCACCGTGCCCGCCAGCCACGGCAGGTGCCGTTCCAGCAGCTCCAGGCCACGCAGCTCGTTGCCGCTGCGGCCCAGGAACGTCAGGTGCGTGCCCAGGGCCGGCAGGTGCAGCCGGTCGGTGCGCATCACCCGGTACGCCGCGCGGTGCAGCTCGGCGGCCTTGCGAAACGCGCCCGTGTGCAGGTGCGCCAGCATCAGGTTGGTGCGGATGCGCTCGGGCTGGGTGCGGCACCAGCTGTCGGCGAACGGCTTGGCGACCTCGATCGCGTCGGCGTGCCGGTCCAGCATCATCAGATACCAGGCCTGCGCCGACGGCACGCACACCGAGCAGTTGGCCAGGCTGTCACGCTTGGCGGTCACCATGTCGTGGTACGCCGCCGCCGCCTCGTCCAGGTCGCCGACGTGCAGGGCGATCTGCCAGCGGGCCTGGTGCACCGCGTGCAGGCTGTGCCCGCCGCGCAGGTAGCGGGCCCGCATGTCGTCCAGCACCGCGTACGTGCGGTCGAGCGGGATGTCGGGGAACTCCGGCAGCGCGTTCACGATCCACTTGAACTGCCAGAGGATCGACTCCTCGGTGTCCGGTCCGCCGATCTCCGGGTCGCGGTCGTAGGCGGCCAGCGACAGCGAGAACGCCAGGAACGCCCGCCGGTCGTCGCCACCGAACACGAACTTCTCGATGGCCTCGTGCCGGAACTCGAACGTCAGCTTCGCGTCCCCGGCCGCGTCCGCGGCACGGATCACGGCGTCGAGCGCGCCGTGCTGCGCCGCGCCGTCCGGCATCGCCATGGCCGCCGCGAACTCGTTGCGCAACTGCTGTTCATTCATCGCCACAGCGTCTCCCCCTCCAGCTCGTCGAAGTCGTCCTCGTCGACGGACCAGTCCTCGGCGAGCTCGGCGAAATCGCGGCCGAGGGCGTGCAGCACGGCCGCATACAGCAGGGTGGTCTCCCACTGCTCGTCCTGCTCGAAAGCGGCGCGGGCGAGCGGCTCGGCCGCTTCGGCCCGCCCGTCGCGCAGCAGTGCCAGCGTCTCGACCCGGGCCAGCCGCTCGCGCAGCGGGTCGCCGTCCGGGACGAGCCGCGCGCCGTCGCGGGCCTGCGCGGCCGCGTCGGCGAAGTGACCAGCCAGGTGCAGTCGCCGGGCGTCGGCCAGGGCCAGCCGGGCGCGGCGCGGACGCCAGTCGTCGTCGACGGGCGCGTCGGCGGCCAGCTTGCGGGCCCGCTCCACCACGGCCTGGTCGACGATGCGTTTCACCGCGAACAGGGCGTCGAAGGCCGCGCCGGGGTCGCCCGCCGACGCGAACTCGTCGGCCGCCGCCAGCACGCGGGCCGCGGCTCGATCGGAGTCGGGGTCGCCCTTCGCCGCGGCCAGCAGCAGCGTGATCCGGCTCGGGGCGTCGGCGGGCAGCGCCGGTGCGGTGAGCACCGCGTCGACCGCCTCCAGCGCCTCGGGCCAGCGGTGCGCGTCGCGGTGCAGCTCCCACAGCAGCAGCCGGCAGCGCAGCGCGTCGTCGTGCAGGCTGGCCCGGGACAGCCGGCCCAGCGCCTCCTCGGCGCTGTCGAGCGCGTCCTGGGCACGGCCGGCACGCCGCTGCTCGTACGCCGCGTCCAGCAGCGCCTTCGCTGCGGTGTCCAGGTCGCCCCGGGCGTCGGCCTCGCTCACCACGTCCATCAGCGCGCCTATCGTCGAGGTCATGCGCTCGCGCGGCCGGGTCGCCACGCTCATCGACAGCCGGTCGGTCAGCGGCTCGGCGGCCAGGTGGCCCTCGACCCGTGAGCTGATGTGCGTGTTGCCGTTACGGGCGTCGAACCGCGCCGCGATCGCGCGGGCCAGCGCGGCCACCTCCGCGCCGACCTGCGCGATGGTGCTCGCCGCCGGGCCGCCCGGCACCGCCGCGACGGGCAGGTCGCCGTGCCCGGCCTCGGTCAGCCGCCGCAACACCTGCCCGGCCGCGGCCGCGAACTCCATCGCCGCGTACGGCGACGACGGCGCGTCCAGCCAGCCCCGGTGCCGCTCGATCAGTTCCAGCCCTCGAGTCTCGTTACCGGACAGCCCGCAGAAGCGCAGGTGCGCGGCGATGTTGTCCAGGTGGTGCCGGTCGGCGCGCATGTGCGGGTAGCCGACCCGGTGCGCGTCCATGGCGTCGGCGTGCCGGCCCGTGCGCAGGTAGGGCAGCAGCAGCTCGGACAACATCCACTGCGGCTGCTCGGTGCAGCCGCCACGGGAGAACGGCCGGCCGATCTCGATGGCCTCCTCGTCGCGGCCCAGCGACACCAGGTGCCGGACCTGACCCGACGGCACGCAGGCGGCGCAGTCCGACAGCCGGTCCCGGCGGGCGGTGAGCATGCGGTCGTACCAGTGCTCGGCGGCGGGGTCGCCGGTGTGGTGGGCGACCAGCCACCGGTGCTGGTACACCGCGTGCAGGCTGTGCCCGCCGCGCAGGTAGCGGGCCTCCATGTCGTCCAGCACGGACCGGGTGCGGTCCAGCGGGATCTCCGGGAACTGCGGCAGCGACCAGACCACCCACTTGAACCGCCACAGCAGCGTGTGGTCGGCGTGGTGCCCCGTCGCCGCCGGGTCGCTGTCGTAGGCCTGCAGGCAGTGCGAGAACGCCAGGAACAGGCGCGCCGGGTCGCCGCCGTGGTGGAACTCGCTCATCGCCGACATGCGCCAGCCGAACGCCTCCCGGCGCATCCCCGCCGCGTCGGCGTGGCGCAGCGCGATGTCGTATGCCGCGAACCGCGCCGCGCCCGGTGGCCGGCGGTGCGCCTCGTGCCACAGCTCGTGCACGGCCTGCTCGGTCATCGTCACGCGGCACCGCCGTGCATGGCGCGGCCGAGCAGGCCCAGGAACGACTGGTTGAGCGCGGCCGTGTCGACCGGGCGCAGCGGCTGGCGGCCCAGCAGCAGCGCCTGCACGTACAGGCCCTCCACGACCAGCACCGTCAGGTCCGGGTCGGTGACCGTGACGGCCTGGCGGATCAGCGGGTTGCGGTGGTTCAGCACCAGCTGCGGCCGGTCGGTGCGCCCGGCGGTGAACGAGCCCAGGATCGAGGCCCACACGTCGTCGACGTCCTCCTGGCCGCGCTTCAGGTCCAGGTGCAGCGCGGTGTCGCCGTCGAGCAGGTACAGCGCGGGCAGGCCGGCCGGGTCGAAGGCGCGGATCAGCACCTCGACGCCGAAGCGGTCCAGCGCCCGCTGCGCGCCGACCAGGAAGGCCCGCAGCCGCAGCTCGTCGTCCGGGGCTAGCTCCTCCAGCCGGGTGGACAGGTCGCTGGCCGACAGCGCCTCGGTGGTGATCTTCTCGTCGAGGGCGGGCAGCCGGGACAGCAGCTCGGCGTCGTAGACGTAGCCGGCGTTGACGACGGCCAGGCCCTGCGCCGAGGCGACGGCGGCGATCTGCCGGAACTCGTCCAGCGACGGCACGAAACGCACCACGCCGTAGGTGTCGCGGAACTGGGCCAGGGTCATCGGGCCGACCGTGGTCTCGTACGGCCACCACTGCTCGACCAGCCGCAGCATCTCGTCGTCGTGCACCGCGAGCGCCTTCACACCCAGGTGGTGGATGCGCAGGAACTGCTGCAGCTTCGCCTCGTCGACCGTGCCGAGCCGGGTCATCCAGCCGCGCAGCTGGTCACCCAGCGACTCGCGGACCTGCGCCAGCAGCGTGTCGTCGTACAGCGCCTCGCGGCTGGCCGTCGGGCGCAGCTCGGTGGTGTCGATGACGCAGCGCACGAAGAACGCCCACTCGGGCAGCAGCCCCTCGACACCCTCGCTGAGCAGCATCTGCTTCAGGTACACCCGGTGCGCCACGCGGGCGGCCGGGTTGGACGGCATCGGCAGCACGAACGCCACGCCGCGCAGTCCGGCCTCGGCGACATCCAGGTCGATCACGTCGAACGGCGTGAACCCGAAGGCCTCCTCGGCGTACGACAGCAGCCGCGCCCGCCGCGCCACCTGCGCCTCACCCTCGCCCGTCTCCCACGGGGCCAGCCCGGTGGTGATCGGCTCACCGTCGACCTGGACCGTGATCGGCAGCATCGAGCCGTACAGCCCCGCCAGCTCGCGCACGGTCTGCGGCAGCAGCCACTCCTCCGCGCCGCGCCGCGGCCGCAGCGTCACGACGGTGCCCGGCGCGGCGAGCGCGTCGTCGCCGTCGAGCACCCGCACCTGGTAGCTGCCGTCCGAGGAGCCCAGCCACTCCACGGTCGGGTTGTCGCCGCACCGGGTGCGCACCTGGATCGTGTCGGCGACCAGGAAGCACGACAGCAGGCCGATGCCGAACTGGCCCAGGAACTCGTGCCGGGCGAAGCCCAGATCGTCGCGCTTGGAGCTGCGGCCGATCGTGGCCAGCAGCTCGTGCACCTGGGGCTCGGTCAGCCCGATGCCGTTGTCGGTGATGGTCAGCGGCTGCCCGGCGGCCTTCGGGGCGCTGATCTCGATGGCGCCGGCGTGCTCCAGGTCGTTCACCCGCACCGCCGTGATCGCGTCGACGGCGTTCTGCATCAGCTCGCGGACGTACACCCGCGGGCTGGCGTAGAGGTGGTGGCTGAGCAGGTCGACGATGCCGCGCAGATCGACATGGAAGGTGTACGACACGTGGGTCCTCCGTGGTGGGGTGTACGCGGTCGCCGACCCTACCGTCCGTCACCGACGTTCGCGGACTGGTTTACGGCCGCGGCGGCTGTCGGTGTCCGCTGGCACCATGTCGCCCACGAGGGAGAGAGGTGGCGCGTGGAGCAGCTGATTCCGAAGCTGTCCGGCGTCTGGCAGGAGCACCTGGACGCCGACAGCGAAGCGTCGGGCCGGCGGTTGGGCAACGTGCTGGGCACGGCGTGGAAGGGCTGGGTCCGCGACATCACGGCGCTGCCCGGCTGGGTGAAGGTGCAGGCGTGGCAGCCGCAGGACCGGCGCGGCCCGGCCATGCACCTGCACGCCCTGGCCTGCGCCGGGCGGCTCGACTGCCCGGCGCAGCGTGACCTGCTGCGCCACCTGGCCGCCCAGGACGCGCCATGGACGAGCGCCCACCTGTCCTGGTGCCTTCGGCACGTGGCCGGCAGCGTGGGGTGCGACGCCGACCTGATGCACCTGGAACTGCCGGCCGCGCTCGCCGCCCGGCTGCCCGGCACGGAGCTGGTCGGCCATCAGCGTGCGCTGGAGGCGGTGCTCGCGATCGTCGCGGACAACCCGCCGGACGACGTACGGCTCCAACGCCGGCTCAGCGCCGCGCTGAACGCCGGGATCAGGAAGGCCGGCAACCACGGGCGCCGCCCGGGATGGCGGGCGGCACCGGTTGCCGGGCGCGGCAGGTGGTTACGAGAGATCGTGCGGGGCCGTCGCCCACTTGTGGACCGGCGGCGGCTCCCCCTCGGCGTAGCAGACGGTGACCGGGCACCGGTTCGCGCTGTGCAGGCCAGGGTGGTACAGGTCGAGCAGATCCCGGCGCGCGGCCAGCGCTTCGGGCGTGCGGCCGGCGGTGTGCAGGTTGCGCTGCAGGGCGTACAGCGCCCAGATCAGCAGGTTGGTGGCGTGATGGTCCTGGACGGGGTCGATCTGTTGAGCGTTCGCGACCGCCTCCTCGGCGAGCCGGAACCGGGCGTCCGGCGAGTCCGTGACGCGCTCGGGGAGCAGGAGCACGCTTACCAGGCGGCTGCGGTAGCCGGGGGTGCGGGCGGCCAGCGTGCGGCAGGCCCATACCTCCGTCACCGGATCAGGCCCGGCGGACGATGGGAGAGCGCGTGGCTCTGCGGACAGAACGCGACGCCCACCGCGCAGGCGGCGGGCGTCGCGTGTCGGCTTCCGGGGGCGTCGCGACCCGCAGACTGAGCTGCCTAAGCTTCCCGCTCATGTCCGTTTTTCGAGGTGGCACCCGCGCGATCTTCACTTGGCCGTACGACTGGTCCGTGCGATGTGCTCAGCGTCGATCAACATGCCTGCTTCCGATTCATTGCTCATTGTTGAGCGGGTCGGATGTTTCGCTCTCCGTCGCCGGGTAGCGGCTGGAGTCCTGGACCGGCAGTCTGGTCCGGTGGCGATCGGCCCGTTCCAGCAAGATCTGTTTGACCCGCTGGTGCGGGGTGTGCAGGGCGATGTCGGGGTCGCCGGCTCTTGCCTGGATGTTGATCGCGGCGTTCACGTCTGCCTGCCACACGACCCCGCACCAGGTGCAGTGAAGCCGGTCCCCGCTGCGGCGGCCCAGGCTGCTGCAGCGATGACAGGCTTGTGAGGTGTAGGCGGCGTTGACGGGAACGAGCACAGAACCTCTGCGCTCCGACACGCTTTTCAGGGCCTCGGCGGTGACCCCTTTGGTCCACGCCGCTAGACGCCTGTTCACATTCTTGCCGAGCGGTCTGCGCCCGGTGAAGGTTTTGGTAAGGTCCTCGGCCACGACGGTGGCGGCCTTGTCGACGACCCGGTGCACGGCGGTGAACGTCTCGGTGCGCACTTTGGCCCGCCAGGCCCTGTCGCGGCGGTTCTTCTTGACCGTACCCAGGTTGTTGCCGAGGATGCGGTCGGCTTTGGCGCGGTCGCCACGCAGTGCGGCCTGGTTGGCGATCGACCGCAGCCTGGCCCGGGCCCGGCCCTTCTCCTTGCGCTGGTCGGACTCGGCGGTGAGCAGTGTGCCCAGGCCGGTGCCGTGATGTTCACCGTCGGCGTGAGGACCTCGGTGTAGCCCTTGTCCACGCCGATGGTCGCTGATCCGCACGGATGCTGGCTGGTGTTCATCGTGGCCGCGTCGATCTGGTAGTGGACCTCGACCCGGCCGCCGCGCAGGATCAGCCGCAGCGTGCCGGTCGGCGCGACGGTGGTGCGCAACGGGATCTTCACCATCGCGCGCTGCTGGAGGCCGGGAACGGCCAGCCACAGTCGGCCGCGGGCGTCGACGCGGGTGTTGTGCTGGTCGGCGCGTACCACGATCTGGTTGTGGGTGCGGTTGCGGCCGCGCCGCCAGGCCCGGCGCATCTGCCGGGGCCAGGTACGCATCAGCAGCCCACCGTTCGGCCTTCAGCGCAGTGAACAGTCGGCGCCGTTCGGCCGGGTCACTGGTGTGTCGGCCGATCGCGCGGCGTACCTTCACCTTCGCGGCGGCCCGGTTCGCGGCGATGTCGGCCATCGCGTCGCGGACCGTCTCCTTCCACGCATTGGCCAGCACCCCGAACCCCCGATGGGTGCCCTCGGCCAGCCACCGGTCACGGACCAGCCGGTCGGAAAGACCCGCACCGCCCACCGACCCGTAACGCTGCCACACCAGCACACCAGACAACGCACCCGACCCAGCCGGCGCGCCTGCTCCACCAGCGCACCGTACTTGCCGGGGTTGAGCCGGTGCGAGTACGCGACCCGCGTCACCTTCACCCTGCGGCCGCCTGCCCTCGTACAACATTTGCCAACCGGCCGATGCGGTCCGCGAACTCCCCGCTCCGACGAACACCGCGCACGATGCCAACCCTACACCGGTCCAGATAGGAACGCGCTGACTGGTCCGAGTCCCGGCAGGTCAGACGGGCGGCCGCCGGGTGTCCGTCGAGGACTTCTTCAGCGAGAAGTCGGAGCAGCCCGGGTCGGTGATCTCGCCGCGGATGCTCTGCCCGGCCAGCGGTGAGAACGAGGCTTCCAGCCCGACCATGATGTAGTCGCCCGGCCGTTTGATCCAGTGGTCCGGCTCCAGCGTGAAGCCGGTCGCCGTGTACGAGCCCTCGACCACGTACGACCCGCGCGGCACGTTCGGGTTGCTCTTCACCGCGAAGAACTCGAAGGTCGCCTCGACCTCGTGGTCGTCGACCACGAAGATGACCAGCTTCAGCCCGGTCAGGCCCTGCCGGCAGCGGTAGGTGCCCTCCCACGTCCCGTTGAGATAGGCCCGCGCCGCTGTGAGCGGGTCCCCGGACGGGGTCGGCGAGGGCAGCGGCGAAGGGCTCGCCGTGGTGGTCGGCGCGACCACGAGGTTCGGTGCGGCCGGGCTGTCGGGCCGCTGGATCAGGTACCACGCGCCACCGGCGACGAGTGTGAGCGCCACCAGGGCGGCGACCCCGGCGAGCACCCAGGTGAGCGTCTGCGATCCGCCGGACCGGGCTGCCGTCGCGGGCGGCGACCAGGGCGGCAGCGTCTCGGTGGGCGGCGGGTACGCCCCCGGGGCCAGCGGCAGCGTGCCGGTCGTCGCGAACATCGGCGGCGCGAGGTCGTTGAGCAGCGCGTCCAGCCACGTGGTGAGGGTGTGCACCCGACCCGACGGCGCGGCGGACAGCGCGTTGAGCAGCCGGTGCTGGAAGGCGGGGAACGCCGCGCACAGCGGGTTCGCGCGCAACAGGTCCGACAGCCGGACCAGGTCGATGCCCACTCGCGGGCCGGGCCCCTGGTGCGGCGGGTGGACCGGCGGGGGCGCGCCCAGCACGGCGTGCACGACGGTGGCGACGAACGCGTAGCGGTCGGCGTCGGGGCTGGTCAGCGCGCCGGGCAGGAACAGCTCCGGGGCGGCGTACGGGGTGCTGCGGGCGGCCACCAGGGAGCCGTCGACGGTCCACAGCTCGCCCAGGTCGGCGGGGCTGCTGGAGCCGTCGGGGCGGACCACGATGGTGGCAGGCTTGACGTCGCCGTGCGCGACCGGAACGCCGGTGCGGCGGCCCGAGTGCAGGTCGTCCAGCACGGCGGCGGTCCCGGCGAGCACGCGTACCCGCTGTGCCAGCTCTTCGTACGGGTTGAGCGCGAGCCAGTCGAGATAGGACTGATCGCCGAACCGGTTGTCGTACACGGCATCCCCCTGTCTCGGGACAATATAGATGGCCGTGTCGCCGGTGCGGACCGCCCGCACCGTCGCGGGTGCGGGCGGTCCGGGATCAGGCCGGGATCCGCTCGACCGGGATCCACAGCTGGGCGTCGACGTGCGTGCCGTCGGCCGAGATCCGGTTCTGCGACAGCTCCGGCCCGGGACGGCTGCGGTACGGGTTCGACGGGAACCACTGCGTGTACACGTCCCGCCAGAGGAACTGCACCGCCTCCGGGAACGCGCCCGAGGTCTCGAACACCGCCCACGTGCCCGCCGCGACCGGCAGCGCCTCCAGGTCCGCGGGCACGTCCGCGTCCGTGACCACGCCGTGCCAGTAGTCCAGCTCGACGCCCTCGGACCGGTCCTCGCCCAGGCCCGCGCTGACGTGCACGATGCCGCCCGGCTCCTGGTCGCTGAGCGCCTCGATGCGCGCGACCGTCTCCTTCGGGATGCCCTTCAGGAACGCGACGATCGCCGGGTTCATCCCCTCGTGCACCAGCGGGACCCGCGCCTTGAGGCCGACCAGCTGGAACTTCTCCTTCTCCACCACCCGATATCGCATGGTGCTGCTCCCTTCGACGATGAGCCGGAAGGACATCCGGGGGTACGCCCGCAGCGTCGCCCCGCCGCGGCGCGCCTCGCCCGGCCCGACGCCGTGCACGGCCTTGAACGCCCGCGCGAACGCCTCGCCCGAGCCGTAGCCGTAGCGCACCGCGATGTCGAGCAGCGTGCGCTCGCCGGCCAGCACCTCGGCCCCGGCGACCGTCATGCGCCGCCGCCGGACGTACTCCGACAGCGGCACCCCGGCCAGCGCCGAGAACATGCGCCGGAAGTGGTACTCCGACGTCATCGCGATCCGCGCCAGCTCGGCGATCTCGATCTCCCGATCGAGGTGCCGCTCGACGTGTTCCAGCGCCTGGTTGAGCTGCTCCAGCACCCCGGACTCCCTCCTGTTTCCGAACACCACGCTAGGGGGAGCGGGGCCTGCCCGACCCGACTTACGGTGCCCGCCGCGGTCGGGTGCTCCGCCGGTCAGAGCAGGTCGGACAGGGTGCGCAGCTGGGTGGCGACCGACTGGCCGATGGCGCGCCCGTGCGCCTCGCCGCCGGAGGAGTAGCGGGTCAGCACGGCCATGGTCCAGTCGTCGCCCAGCGCCAGGCAGTTGACGTTGTAGAAGCCGTACGGCGCGGGTCGCCACACCCAGCCGTTCTTGATGGCGATCCTGGACTGCTCCGCGGCCGGGAAGGCGCGCCGGATGCCGAAGTTGCCGGTGCCGCGCACCGCGCGCATCTCCCCGATGAGGTAGTCGGTCCACGTCGGGCCGGCCGCCGCGCCGGTGCCGATGGCGTGGGCGATGCGGCAGGTGTCGCGCGCCGACAGCTTGGTCTTGCTCCAGTCGGGCCCGGCTTCGGAGTCGGTCAGCTTGCAGATCGAGATCAGCCGGGTGATCGTGTTGCGCCCGCCGAGTTCGTTCCACAGGAGCGTGGCCACGCCGTTGTCGCTGTCGCGGATCAGCTTGGTGATCTCGGCGAACCGGGCCGCACTCGGCGTCCGGCCCGCCTCGGTGGCGCGGCGCAGGTAGTCGGCGGCCAGCCAGGCCTTGATCATCGAGGCGGTCATGTTCGTCTCGTGCAGGTTCTTCGCGCCGACGATCTCGCCGGTGCCGCGGTCCATCAGCGCCCAGCTGTACCAGCCGCTGGTGGTGATTTTGACCAGGTCGCCGGCGTTCGCCGCGGTCAGCGTGCGGGCCCGCTCCACGCCCGGCGGGCCGGGCTGGGCGGGCACGGCGACCGGCGCGGTGTCGGGCAGGGCGGCCGGTTCGTGCCAGACCGCCGCCGTGCCGGGGTCCGCGCCGCCGCGGCCGGCCAGCCAGAAACCGCCGGTGGCCAGCGCGGCCACGCCCGCGCCGCCGGCCAGCAGGGCGCGTCGACGGGTGTGCTCGGTCATGAGGGGGTGCTCCGTGGGGGTGCGGAGTGGCGGCCGGCGGGCGGGGGTGCGCGTCGGCGGTTCAGTGCGGGGGTGTGGTCATCCCGTCGATGATGCCCCAAGCCGGGGGCTCGTGTGGTCCGCGAACCGGGTCAGTCCAGGCTGATCGTTCCGGTGATGGTGGTCGGGCCGGCCGCGGCGAGCGTCTCGGCGATGCCCTCGGCCCAGCCGCGGATCGCGTCCCAGTCCCGGAAGTCGCCCTCGGGCGCGCGCAGCGCCACGACCAGCGCCTGCTCGGCGATGCTCAGCCGGCTGTGCTCCAGCCGCCCGGCGAAGACCTTGTGCTCGCGGGCGGCGGTGGCCTCGGCGATGGCGATGACGTCGACCGGGTCCTCGTCGGGCATCGGCGGGTCGCCGACCGGGCCGCTGGAGAACAGCCACACCGGCCGGGCCGACAGCACCGCGGCGTGGCTCTGCACGAACCAGCGGGCCGGTTGCAGCCAGTGCCCGGAGTACACCGCGCTGCCGATGACGAACGCGTCGAAGCCGTCGACCTGCACGGATGGGTCGATCTCGACCGCGTCGGCTTCGAAACCGCGCTCCCGGAGCACCTTGGCGATGGCGTTGGCGATCTCCGCCGTCGCCTCGTACTTCGACGCGGCGGCCACCAGCACGCGGCGCGGTGGGCCGGTCTGGCCGGTCAGCGCCTCGGGCAGTTCGTCGAGCTGCGCCATGACCAGGCGCTGCAGCGGTGGCTCCAGCAGGGGCGGCGCGGTGACGGGGGCGGTGGCGGGAGCGGGAGCCGTGGTCATGCCGGGGTCCGCTCCAGGTCGGCGTCCGCCTGCGCGAGCAGCCGCTGTCCCAGCTCCACCAGGGCCCGGCCGGCGGCCAGTTCGTCGCCGATCTCGGGCACCTCCTCGTCGAACCGGTTGCGGGCCGCGCTGCCGTCGCCGCGCAGCGCCGCCGCCGTGCCGCCGGTGTCGAGGCGGGCGTGTGCCTGCGTACGGCCGGAGCCGTCGTCGTCGATCGTGATGTCGACGGTCCAGTGCTTGGTGCTCATCGGCCCGGCCTCCCGGCAGTCACGCGCCGACACGCCGTCAGGTCGCGTGCCGCCCCTGCCATTGTCGCGCCCGTACCGCCCTGCTTGGGCCGGTTGGCCTGCACAAAGGCATTTCCGGTCGGATCGCGGCCGCCGCGCCCGGTGACGTGGTGACGGCGCGACGGGCCGCCGCTCACTATGGTGTGCGTGTGTCCAGCGAACAGGTGTACGCCGGTGTGTTCGGCACCGTCCTCGGAATCGCGCTGCTCATCGCCGCCATCAGGTGGATGTTCGGCAAGCGGTGATGTAAAAGATAGCTGACATGCGGTACGCTCCGCCGTACCGTTGATGTCAAGAATTCTTTACATCACGGCTGACCGAGAGGAGCCGCCATGACCTCCTGCAAGCCCGCGCCCGCCGCCGACACCGACCGCGTCCCGACCACCTATGAGGAACGCAACACCTGGTGCATGGCGATCCTGGTGCCCGTCACGTCCCTGGCGTACTTCGCCGTGGTCATCCCGCGCCTGTGGCGCCAGCCCGTGGCGGAGATCGCCTGGGTGACGCCGATGCTGTGGGCGATGGGAGCCACCGTCGTCGGCACCATCCTCGGCTCCATCGTGGCGGCCATGCTCGCCCGGGACGGCCACACCGAGTCCGACGTGCGCGACCGGGAGATCGTCCGGCACGGCGACCGCATCGCCCAGAACGTGCTGGGATTCGGGGCCGCCGCCGTGCTGGTGCTGGCGATGCTGCGGGCCGACCAGTTCTGGATCGGCAACGTGCTGTTCCTGCTCGGCGCCGTCGGCACGACCTGGGGCGCCGTCGCGAGGATCCGGGCGTACCGCGGGGCGTTCCATGGTTAAACCGACCCGTGTCACCAACCGCATCCGGGTGCTGCGCGCCGAGCACGGCGACATGACCCAGGCCGAGCTGGCCGAGCGGGTCGGTGTCACCCGGCAGACCGTCATCGCCATCGAGCAGGGGCGCTACTCGCCGTCGCTAGAGATGGCGTTCCAGATCGCCCACGTGTTCAAGGTGCCCCTCGACGACGTGTTCCAGTACCCCGAGGACGCGGCCTGACGGGTGCCGGGGCTGCCCGCGGCCCGCGCCGGGTGGTGGCATCATGGCCCGATGGCTGCTGAGGATCCCGCGGAACGCCGCTGGCGGACGATGCGCGGCTGCGACCGGATCCTGTCCGGGCACCGCACGCCGTCCCTGCGTGAACGGCTCGCGGACCTCGCGGCCGTCGACTACGACGGGCTCGACGACCGGCCCGACTTCTACGGCGGCGGGCCGGTCGCGGCACTGGAGCGGCGGGTCGCCGGGCTGCTCGGCAAACCCGACGCCGTGTTCTTCCCGACCGGCACCATGGCCCAGCAGGTGGCGCTGCGCTGCTGGGCCGAGCGCACCGGCAACCGGGCCGTCGCGCTGCACCCGCTCGGGCACCTGGAGGTGCACGAGCGCAAGGCCTACCAGGTGCTGACCGGCCTGCGCGGGGTCTGGCCGACGGCCGAGCCGCGCCAGCCCACCGCGCAGGAGGTGCGCGACCTCGACGAGCCGTTCGGCACGCTGCTGCTCGAACTGCCGCTGCGCGACGCGGGCTTCGTGCTGCCCACCTGGGACGAGCTGAACGCGGTGGTGGCCGCGGCCCGCTCGCGCGGGGCGAAGGTGCACTTCGACGGGGCCCGGCTGTGGGAGTCGGTGTTCCACCTGGGCCGGGATCTGCCGACCGTGGCGGGGCTCGCCGACAGCGTGTACGTCTCGCTGTACAAGACCCTCGGCGGGCTGTCCGGCGCGCTGCTGGCCGGGGCCGAGGACTTCACCGCGCAGGCGCGCGCCTGGCGGCACCGCTACGGCGGGCAGCTGTTCCAGCAGTGGCCCGCGGTGCTGGCCGCGCTGGCCGGCCTCGACCGGGAGCTGCCCCGCCTCGGCGAGTACGTCGCACATGCGAAGACCGTCGGCGCGGCGCTGGCCGCGCTGCCCGGCGCGCGGGTCTTCCCGCACGAGCCGCACACCCACCAGTTCCAGCTGTGGCTGCCCGGCCCGGCCGCGGCGCTCAACCAGGCCGTGCTGACCCTGGCCGAGCAGCAGAAGACCTGGTTCGCCAACGTGTTCACCGACCGGACCCCGGGCCTGGCGATGACCGAGATCACGGTGGCCGCGCCGGCGCTGGAGTGGACCGCCGCCGACGTCACCGCGGCCGGGCTCGCCCTGCTGGAACTGGCCGCCGCGGCGCAGGGCTGAGAGACTGGCCGTGATGCTCACGACGCTGCTCGACGAGGTGGCCCGGCTGCGCGCGACCCGGCCGGGCCGCTTGCTGGTCGGCATCGCCGGCGCCCCCGGCGCGGGCAAGTCCACCCTGGCCCTGGAGCTGGCCGCGAAACTCGACCACGCCGCGGTCGTGCCGATGGACGGGTTCCACCTGGCCAACGTCGAGCTGCGGCGGCTCGGCCGGGCCGACCGCAAGGGCGCGCCGGACACCTTCGACGCGGCCGGCTACGCCGCGCTGCTGCGCCGCCTGCGCGAGGCGACCGGCGAGACGGTGTACGCGCCGACGTTCGACCACGTCCTCAACGAGCCCGTCGCCGGGTCGATCCCCGTCCCGCCGGACGTCGAGGTCGTCGTGACCGAGGGCAACTACCTGCTGCTGGACACCCCGCCGTGGGACCGCGTGCGGCAGCTGCTCGATCTCGCCGTCTACCTGTCCGCCGACGACGGCCCGCGGGTCGACGGCCTGCTCGCCCGCCAGCACGCCAAAGGCCTCGACCCCGCCGCCGCCCACGACTGGGTGCACCGCAGCGACGAAGCCAACGCCCGCCTCGTCAAGGCCACCGCGCACCGCGCCGACCTTCGCCTGCACCGCCCCTGACCGACCCGGCCCCGCACCGTGCCCGTGCCGCGCTCGTGCCGTGCCCGTGCCGCGCCCGCACCGTGCCGCGGCGCGCTGCCTGCGGCGTGGCGCGGCGCGGTGCCAAGATCGTTCGACTTGCCTGGCACCTGTGCGTATCTTGAGGCCGAATACCCCCATGTGCCTGGCAAGTCGAGCGATCTTGCGGCGGTATGCGGCTTATGTGGAGTTCGTCCGTTAGCCTGCCAGGGTGCATTCGAAGCTCAGCGAGCGGCAGCGGCGCATCCTGGAGGTGATCCAGGACGCCGTGACCAGCCGCGGTTACCCGCCCACGCTGCGGGAGATCGGACGGGCGGTGGGCCTGGCCGCTTCCTCGTCGGTCGCGTACCACCTGCGCGAGCTGGAGGAGAAGGGCCTGCTGCTACGCGACCGGGGCCGGCCGCGGGCGCTGAGCGTACGGCTGCCGCTCGACGACGGCGGCATCCCGCAGCAGCGCGGGGCGGCCACCGTGCAGGTGCCGCTGCTCGGCACGATCGCCGCGGGCGGCCCGATCCTGGCCGAGGAGTCGTACGAGGAGACGCTGACGCTGTCGCGGGACCTGGTCGGGCACGGCACGCTGTTCTCGCTGCGGGTACGCGGCGACTCGATGGTCGACGCGGCGATCTGCGACGGCGACGTGGTGGTGATCCGCCGGCAGCCGACCGCCCACAGCGGGGAGATCGTCGCGGCGATGATCGACGGCGAGGCGACCGTGAAGGTGTACCGGGTCAGCCGTCTGCACGTGGAACTGGTGCCGTGCAACCCGGCGTACGACCCGATCCCCGGCGACGACGCGGTCGTGCTGGGCAAGGTCGTGGCGGTCGTACGCCGGGTGCGGTGATCAGCTTTCGAGGCGGGCGCGCTCCGCGGCGTACTGCTCGTCGGTCAGTTCGCCCCGCTCGCGGCGGCGCTCCAGCGTGGCCAGCGCCTCCGCACGCTGCTCGAAGGTGAGCGACGCCTGCGGCTGGGCCGGGACCGGCTGGGCGGGGTAGCCGGGGGCGGGGTAGCCGGGCGGGTAGGCGTACGGGACGGGCGCGAAGCGGGGGGCACGGCGGAAGTAGGCGTTGGCCGGCGGCAGGGCCAGCAGCACCGCGACGGCGATCAGGGCCAGCATGCCGAAGCCGAACAGCGCCAGGCTGCCGTAGAAGTACCAGTCCGGGTAGCCCTGGGGCAGCCGCTGGGCGAAGGTGTGGATGCCCGAGCTGTCGCGGCTGTACGCGGTCAGGTAGCCGATGCTGCTGAATGCCGGCGTGCCCGCCGAGCCGAGCCCGCACACGTTGCAGAGCAGGGCGAACCCGACGGCGATCCAGGTGAGGATGCGCCCGACGAACGCGCCCCGGCCGACCGCCAGCGCGAGCAGCACCACCACGGCGGCCGCGACGACGCCGAACCCGGCCGACACCACCGGCAGCGCACCCGTGAGCCCGCTGATGAAGTCCCAGGCCCGGGGATCGACCCCGGATTCCTCCATGGCCGCACGCACCCGGGCGGGGTACTCCCCGGAGCCGGCCATGATCATGACGGCGTCGATCAGGTAGGCGGCGGCCACGGCGATCAGCAGCCACATCGCCGCGGTCACCCCGGCCGGGCGTTGCTTCGTCGTGGGCGCGGGGTGGGGCGCGACGGCGTCGGTCATCTTGTTCCTCCCGTGGACAGGGCTGCGACCTTAGCAGTCACCCACCAACCGGGACGACCTGCCGCCAGGTCACATCCATTGTGTTAACTGTCGGAATGCGTGCCTGGGAGGACGAGTACGCCGAGTTCGCCACCGCGCTGGCCCCGGCGCTGCGGCGGCAGGCGCGCCAGCGGTGCGGCGACTGGGCGGTGGCCGAGGAGCTGGTGCGGCGCACCCTGCTGCGGCTGTACCGGCGCTGGCCGGCGCTGGGCTACGAGCCTCCCGAGGCGTACGCCCAACGCCACCTGCTCCGCGCACTGCGCCGTCACAAGCCGGGGGACCCGGCCGAAGGTCCCGAACCGCCGCTGGGCCTGTCCACGGCGGAGCTGGTCGGCGCCGGACGGCGGCTGCGCCGCCGCGACCTCGCGGTCAGCACCCTGCTCACGGTCGCGCTGGCGGTGGGCGTCGGGTTCGCGGTGATCATGCTGCGGCCCGATCCCGGCGGCACGCCGCCGCCCGAGGAGGTCGACTGCATGGCCGGGGTCCCCGGGCCGACACCCCTGCCGTCGTCGACCCGTTCGCCGGTGCCGCCCACGCCGCCGCAGGTCGGAGGCCGGGCCGGAGTGGACCGGTTCGCGGTGCTGTCCGGCGCGATGCCGCTGGCCCAGGCCGAGCCGGTGACCGCCGACGCGGCGCTGACCGAGCGCTACGCCTGCCTGATGGCCGAGCTGATCCTCACCCGGGTCAACCCGCTCGGCCTGCGCCGCAACGACCTGGGCCTGGCCGACGGCGGGGACACCCGCGAGCTGGCCCCGCTACCCGACCCGGCCCTCGCGCCCGGCGCGCTCACGGTGAGCCTGCAACTGGTCAACGGCAACGGCTACGGCACCCTGACCATCTCGGCCGCGCCCACCACGTACGTGCCCGACCTGGGCCACTGCGAGCGCCTGACCTGGTGCGGGTTCAGCGCCGAACTCGACAGCGGCGCGATCCTTGAGCAGTACGGTGTGCGCGAGCAGCCCGAGGACCGCCGCGCCGGCTTCGCCCTCGGCCCCGACGCCCAGCTCTGGACCGTCCTCGTCTACACCGGCCACACCCTGGTCATGGTCACCATCACCAACACCCCCGACCCCTTCGCCGCCCAACCCTCCAGCCAGCGCAACCCCGCCCTCGGCATGTCCATCACCCAATTCGCCGCCGACCCCCGCCTAGCCCTTTTCGACCCCACCGCGACGCCTCGATCGCGTTGATCATGAACTTAAGGGCGTGCTCGACGGCGTGTCACCACCCCTAACTTCATGATCAACAAGTGGGGGGCGTGGGGGGCGTGGGGGGCCAGTAGGGGTTGGGGGAGTGGATGAGGGCGGCGGCGCCGATCAGGCCGGCGTTGTCGGCGAGTTGGGCGGGGGTGATCGTGAGGTGCTGGAGGAAGCCGAGGCGGCCGAAGCGGGCCAGGCCCTCCTTCAGCGGGGGGAAGAGCAGGTCGGCGGCGTTGGCGACGCCGCCGCCGATCACCACCTGGTCCAGGTCGCACATCGCGGCGGCCGAGACGATGCCCGCGGCCAGGGCGTCCGCGGCACGGGTGAACGCGCGCAGCGCCACCGGATCGCCGGAGCGCGCGGCGTCGGACAGGTCGCGGGCGGTGCCGTCGCCGGCGGGCCGCCAGCCTTCGCGCAGCGCGTACCGGACCATGCTGGGTCCGCTGGCGATCGCCTCCACGCAACCACGCCCGCCGCATGGGCAGTCGTCCCCGTCGAGGTCGACGACCATGTGGCCGACGTGCCCGGCGTTGCCGGACTCGCCGGTGAAGGGCCGCCCGCCGTGCACGAGCCCGCCGCCGACGCCGGTCGACACCACGAGCACCAGCAGGTCGTCGTGTCCGCGGCCCGCCCCGCGCCAGTGCTCGCCGATCGCCGCGCACACCCCGTCGCCGGCCAGCCGCACCGGCACGCCGGGCACCTGCGCGGCGAGCCGGTCGACCAGCGGGAAGCCCCGCCAGGCGGTGATGTTGACCGGGCTCACCGTGGCCCCGGCCAGGTCGAACGGCCCCGCGGTGCTCGTGCCGACCCCGACCACGGGCCGGTTTCCGGCTTCCTTGAGCAGGCCGTCGAGCATCGCCGACAACCCGGCCCACACCTGCTCGCCCGCGTCCGGGCCCGGCAGCGGGCGCGGCGTGGGGATGCGGTCGGCGGCCAGCACGGTCCCGTCGGCGTCGACGAGTCCGGCGGCCATCTTGGTGCCGCCGATGTCGACGGCGAGGGCGAGCGGTCCGGCAGCGTGGTGCGGCATGGGGGGCTCCTGGAGGTCGGGGCGTTGGAAGAGAGTATGACAACGTTGTCCGGCCGTCGCCGCCCCGCCCCCGGCGACCGGGTACCGTTCCTGCCGTGACGAGCGAGCACAGCGAAGCCCCGGCCCGGGCCGGCCGCCGCCCCACCATGGTCGACGTGGCCCGGCTGGCCGGAGTCAGCCTCAAGACCGTGTCGCGGGTCGTCAACGGCGAGCCGCACGTGCAGCGCGCCATGGCCGACCGGGTGCTCGCCGCCGTCGCCGAACTCGGCTTCCAGCGCAATCACATGGCAAGCGCGCTGCGCGCGGGCCGGGCCAGCGCCACCATCGGCCTGATCATCGAGGAGCTGGCGAACCCGTTCTACTCCACCATCGCCCACGTGACCGCCGAGATGGCCCGCGAGCGCGACACCCTGCTGCTGTCGGCGTCGTCGGAGGAGGACCCCGTACGCGAGGAGCGGCTGTTGCGCGACCTGTGCTCCCGTCGCGTCGACGGGCTGCTGGTGGTGCCCGCCGGCTGCGACCACTCGTTCCTCAACTCGCAGGTCGAGATGGGCATCCCGGTGGTGTTCCTGGACCGCCCCGGCACCAACATCGAGGCCGACGCGGTGCTGCTGGACAATCGCGGCGGCGCGCGCAACGGCGTACGCCGGCTCGTCGCCGACGGCCACCGCCGCATCGGGGTGCTGCTCGACTCGGTCGACGTGCACACCATGCGCGAGCGCCTCGCCGGAGCTCAGGACGCCCTCGCCGACGCGGGGATCGGCTACGACGGCGCACTGGTGCGCGGCGGCGTACGCGACCCGGGCACCGCCGCGTCCGCCGTCGCCGACATGCTGACCCAGCCGAACCCGCCGACCGCGTTCCTGGCCCTGAACAACCGCATCACCGTTGGCGCGGTACAGGAGCTGTGGCGGCGGGGCAGCGACGCCGCCCTGGTCGGCTTCGACGACTTCGAACTGTCGCACCTCATGCCGCGGCCGCTGACCGTCATCGGCTACGACACCCGCGAGCTGGCTCGTCGCGCCACGCAGCTGCTGTTCGCCCGCATCGACGGCGACCGGTCGCGGCCGCGTACCGTCGTGCTCCCCACCGAACTGCTGGACCGCGGCCTGACCCCGGCCCGCACCCCCCGCTGACCGCCCGGCCCGAAGGAAGGGCACCTTCACATCGCCATACGTTGTGGAAGGGCACCTTGCCATCCTTGCGGAGCGGGCGGGGCAGGTCAGGGGCCCGTGCGTCGGGCCCGAGGGTGCCGCGGCCCGGCGGCCGTCAGCCAGGCGTGGCGGCTTCGGTCGCCGGCGTCGCCGCGGCGGCTCGGGCCAGTCTGGCCGCCGCGAGGCGCAGCGGCGGGCGGTAGAGCCGGGCGCACCACAGCCGCCAGCGGCTGAACAGTCCGGACGGGACGTCCGCGCGCTGCCGGGACTCGTCGAGCCACGCCTGGGCCGCGTCCGCACCGGCCCAGCGGGCGGCCGCCGCATCGCAGGCGAACTCGGCGCACCAGCGGCTCACGACGTGCTGTGCCAGGCCGCCGATCAGCGCGATGGCCAGTGCCGGGGCGTTCCTGGCGACCAACCCGCAAGCGCACAGCAGCAGCCACAGCGAGGTGCCGACTATCCGGATCATGCGGTCGTTGCGCACCAGGTGGGCCGCCTCATGGGCGACCATGAACGGCAGGTACGGCTGGGCCGCGGTACCGGTGGTCACGCCGAGCCAGGTCCGCAGGTCGGTGCGCAGGCTGAACCCGTGCCAGTCGGCCGAGGCGCGCATCCGCACCTGGACGTCGCGCATGCCGTGGGCGGCCAGCATCGCGGCGAGCGGCGCAGGCAGGTGCGCCGGCGTCGGAGCCGGCACCGACGTGCGGACGAGGCGGCGCGGGCTGGGTCCGCTGAGCAGCGTGCCGAGGCAGACCGCGAAGACGGCCAGGAGCAGCAGGCTGCCCGCGGCGGCCCAGCCGGCGTCCGGCCAGGCGACGGCCGTCGTCACGAGGGCCAGCACGGCATACCAGGTCAGCGTGGCGACAAGGCGCAGGCCGAGACGGCGAGGTATCGACATCGACGTGTCGAAGGGCAGGGGTGCCGACGGCAGCGGCTCCTCCGCGTCGTCGTCGCCGGACTTCGCGAGCAGCGCGGCCCGCAGCGCCGCCGGTGTCGCGCCCGCCGCGGTCAGCGTCCTGCCGCCGACGCCGTCCGGCAGGCCGGCGACTGCCAGTAGCAGGTGAACCGTGGTCAGCTCGTTGTCCTGGCGGCTCAACGCCTCGCGTAGGGCCAGCTCCAGCAGCCGCTTGACCTCGCTGGTGAAGGGCAGATGGCGGATCGGGTGGTCGCCGGGAACCGCTGGGCGCAGGGCGAGGTACGCCTCGCGCAGCACTTCGGTGTCGAGTTGCTCGGTCAGCACCGACGCGGCCACCGAGCCCTCGGCACCGAGCAGCCCGAACAGCAGGTGTCCACTGTCGATCGTGTCGTGGCCGAGTGACAGCGCCACGGACTGCGCGGTGACGATCGCCCGGCGGGACTGTGCGGTGAGCCACTCGAACATGATCTCCCTCTCCGGTGCGGGATCATGCCACGACCGCGCTGCTGACGTGGTCCCGTGCGATGGGAAGGGCACCTTCTGCAACGCGGAGCGTTAAGAAGGTGCCCTTCCTTGCTTTCAGGCGGCGGCGGTGCGGAAGACGGGGTAGTAGCCGCCGGAGTGGCCGGTCGCCATGGGGTGGTAGGAGATGCCCAGGCTGGCGAAGTTGAGGGCGTGCAGCCACTTGTCGCCGCTGCAGAGCTGGTGCCCGACGAAGATGGAGCGCACGTCGGCGAAGACGAAGCCGTGCCGGCCGGCAGCGGACCGGGTGAGGTCGTCCACCAGGTTGATGCCTTCGTTGATCTTCGCGTGGGACGTGGCGCTGAGCCCGACGCAGGTGGTGCCGAGCTGGTAGAAGACCGGGTAGCCGAGGACCACGACGCGGGCGTTGGGGGCGCGGGAGCGGATCGCGTTGTACACGTTGTCGAGCAGGCCGGGCAGGGACGCGCGGGCCTTGTCCTCGGCGGTCTGCACAGCGGCGACGCACTGCGTGGTGCCGTAGAGGGCGCAGGTCTTCATGATGTCGGCGAAGCCGACGTCGTTGCCGCCGACCGAGATGCTGACGAGCGTGGTGGTGCTGCTCAGCGCGGACAGCTGGGAGCTGGTGACGCTGGTGGTGGTCGCGCCGGAGCAGGCGACGAAGGCGTACGACGCGGGGGCGTTCGCGGCGGCCCACAGGGCCGGATAGGCCTTGGTGCTGCGCTGGCAGGAACCGCTTTCGGACGTGTAGCTGCCGGCGCCGACGCCGGAGGAGTAGGAGTCGCCGAGGGCGACGTAGCGGACGGTGGAAGCGGCCTGGGCGGGGGTGGCGGCCAGGGCGACCAGCACGGTGAAGGCGGTGGCGAGGCTCGCCGTGAAGGTCAGCAGACGCGATCGGGTCAAGTCGTCCTCCGGGTCAGGGGCGATCGATCGCATATAGATATCAGTTGAAATCGCGTTTGTGAAGATCTCAATTCGCAAGTGTTGCAAGATGTTTCGGGGGTATGGCGCGGCGGCGGACGGTCGCCTACATTGGATCCGTTTGCCCAGGTGGTCGCGCCATCGGCGGGCGGTTGCGGGCTGGGCGCGAAACGCTGGTGGTGATCAGCGGACGGTTGGTGCGACGTGTGGTGGGGCGTGTTTGCCGTCAACTTCTTGCAGGGCGCTTCATGGGTGGGGCCGCGCATCGCATAGACGTTGGCCTATCACATCGAATCTGATCGAGTTCCAGTCGATGTGATAGGCCAACGTCTATGGCGGGAGGGGCGGGGCGGAGCGGGGCGGGCAGCGGTCGATTTCGCCGTCGCGCCAGCACCGGCCCGTCGCGGATCGCAGGAACTGCCGCAACGCGCGATGCCCTCGCCCGCCGTCGAGTACCGGACCGTCACCTTCCACTGGCTGGCGACCGTGACCCAGCGGCGCGCCCAGCGGCATGCCGACCGGCTGCACCTGCTGGCGGTCCAGGCAGGCGCGGGACTCGAGCAGGGCTGAATCCCGCCACGGGCATCAAACGGTCCGGGGACGACGGATGGTTAGGCTGGCCGCCATGCAGATCATCGAGGGAGCGGGACGGTGGACGCCGCCGCCGGCCGGTACGGCCAACGACTGGGTGGAGCACCTGAAGACGCCCGACCTGTCCGTGGGCACGTACTGCATCCCGGCGGGCGGGATCGACGACCAGAGCCCGCACACCGAGGACGAGGTCTACGTGGTCACCGCGGGCCGTGCCCGGATCGTGACGCCGGACGGCGAGGCGGCGGTCGGCCCCGGTGCGGTGATCTTCGTGGCGGCCGGCGAGGAGCACCGGTTCGTCGACGTCACCGAGGATCTGGTCCTGCTGGTGTTCTTCGGCCCGGCCTACGGTTCACGCGGCGGCGTCGTCGCGGGCTGAGGCGAGGCGCGGCATCGCTTGCTCCACTCTGATGTACTGCGCGCATGTCTCGGGGGAGCAGGATATTCACCATGGTGCTCGTGGCGGTCATCGCGGCCGCCGGTTACGGCGGCTATCGCTGGTGGCACGAGCGGCCGCCGTACGGGCCGGAGGTGCCGGCGTTCGCCGCCACGGCGGAGCAGTTGCCGTCCGGCGATGGACAGGAGCTCCGGCACCACGGTCATACGGTCTTCGTCCGTAAGGACGAGATGGCCATCAGCGGGAGCATCACCTGGCGGCCGCCGGCGGGGCGCGGTTCCGACTGGGACGAAGACGGCTGGTTCATGATCTTTGTGGTGGACAAGCGCGTCGACCTCATGCCACCGAGAGTCTGGGGCACCTCCCCGAGCGGGCTGGAGGTGGTGTCCGGCGGCGACGGCGTGCAGAACCGGATCGCGGAGAAGTATCCGTGGCTGCGAGGCGCCGGCGATATCAAGACCGATGAGAACACGTGGCGCGACGGCGGTATGACCCTGGCGACGACGCCCGCCGCCGGCGAGGTCGACTTCATCGCGATGTTCCCGCCGATCCCGGTCGGCGATCCGGCGCGGCGGTTTGTGGCCGCCGCCCCGGTCACCCTGTCCGACATCATGATCGCCGTCGCGTTCGTCGGCCCCGACCGGCAGGTCTACTGGGCCGAGCGGGTGTACGGCTAGATCCCCACCTCGGTCTCGGTCACCGGCGGGCCGGGCTGCACGGGCACCCGGGGTCCGGCGGCCAGCGCCGCGGCCAGCTCGTCGACCTCGCGCCACACCGCCGGGTCGTCCCAGTAGCCAGTGTGCCGACGGGCCAGCGGCAGCGGCTGGCCGTAGATGTACCAGCAGGTCTCCGGGTCGGGCAGCAGCACGTCCACGGCGGACGCCGGCTGGGCGGCCAGCGCCGCGCCGCCGATGTAGTCGGTGTCGTAGTGGAAGTTGCGCCACGCGAGCAGCCGCGGCTCCAGCGAGCGCAGCACGCCGTCGGTGAAGTACGCCGGGAACGCCCATCCGTACAGCGTGCGCAGCGGCGAACCGAAGGTGACCAGTGCGTACTGGCCGTCGGCGGGCAGGTTGTCGCGCTGCAGCAGCGCCGCCGCGGCGATGACGCTGCCCTGGCTGTGCGCCGCGACGACGGCCTTGCCGCCGTTGCTGTGCAGCCGCCACAGCCGCCGCTGCACCTCAGGCACGGCCCGCTCGGCGTACGACGGCGGCGCCAGCGGGTGGAACGCGCGCGGCCAGAACGTGCACACGTCCCAGATGACGCCGATGCGGCGGCGGCTGGCCAGGTTGGTCCAGCCCCGGCGCAGCAGCAGCACGACCAGGATCGGCAGCGCCGCGGTGAGGTAGCTGCCCGCGGTGACCGTCCACTGGGTGCCCCAGGGCAGCTGGTGGAAGACCCAGTAGCGGATCTGGATCGCGATCAGCAGGATCACGCCGACGACCGCCATCGCGGTGAGCAGGCGGTCGATGTGGCGCGGCATCTTCGCGACCACCCGGGCCCGCACCACGCTCGCGATCCAGCGCCGCTGCCCGGCCGCGTTGTCGTACCAGTCGGGTTCGCCGTCGGGCTGGGGATAGCGGTCGACGGCGTAGTACTTCTCGGCGGTCGCGCGGGCCTTGCGGCTCGCGCCGGCGCGCCAGTACGCGACCAGCTCGAAGAGGCCGAACAGCACGATCAGGGCCAGCGGCACCAGGGTCAGGTACTGGTGCAGCGTGGCGATGATCGGGTACACGTACAGCTCGCCGGGCTCCGGCGCGACCACCGGGATCAGCGTCAGCGAGTTGACCTCGCCGAACAGGTCGGTGATACGCAGCATCGCGCCCAGCATCACCGCGTTGAGCAGCGCGATGCTGACCGCGAGCACCACGAACGGCCCGAAGATGAAGAAGATGCCCCGCTTCCAGCCGCCCAGCAGTGTGGACACCAGCGTCAGCCCGAGCGCGCCGAAAATGCCGCCGAAGGCGATGTTGATGGTGTACCGCATGTTCGGCAGGTAACCCCAGGGCCGGCCCATCTCGGGCTGCGCCAGCAGGAACACGGCCGCGGCGGCCAGCGCGCCGACGGCCAGGGCGATCAGCAGCCCGGCCGCCCAGCGGCGGCATTCGTCCAGCGCGGTCACGATCAGCGCGCCGAGCACGGCGGCGCCGCCGAGGCCGATCGTGGCCAGCAGCGCCCACCGGGTCTCCATCGGCGGAAGGTCGCCGTCGTAGAACATGCCGTGGCCGGTGTAGCCCAGCGCCAGCGCGATGAACGCCAGGGCCGCCGCGACATGCGCGCAGCCCAGGTCGAACGCGCTGCGGCGGCCGTCCCAGAAGGTGCGGTCGGCCAGGGTCAGCTTCGGCTGGGCGGCGCTGGTCGCGGCCCGCGCCGGCTTGTGGCCCACCTGGTACGGCGGGTCGACCTCCTCGTACCGGTTGATGCTGCGCAGGGTCAGCACCGCCAGGAAGGCGACGAACAGCACCGGCACGAGCGCGCCGATCAGCACCCGCCGCCCGGCGTACTCGGCCAGCAGGGGGCTGCGCAGCCAGCTGAGCAGCCAGTTGTCGCCGGCGCAGTCGTCGCGTCCGCCGCACTGGTAGGCCAGCAGTTCCATGGTGCCCATCGCCATGATCAGCACCACGTTCACGGTGATGCCGAGCGAGGCCCAGCGCACGAACGTGCGGTGCAACCGGAAGCGCCAGCCGGAGCCGTGGGTCTTCGGCGTGCACATCCACCCGGCGAGGTTGGCCATCGCGAACGGCAGGAGCAGCAGCCACAGCACGCGCGAGCCGCTGCGCGAGGTCAGGCCGCCCCACGAGTACGCCTCGACGTGGCGGGTGGGCAGGTCGGCGGTGCGGTAGAAGCCGGCGATGCGGTCGCCGGAGACCTGCTGCGGGGCGAGGTCGCCGAGCAGGTCCTCCGCGGTGGTGCCGCCGACGCCGTGCAGGCGCAGCTCGGTCACCCCGGACAGGTCGACAGGAGGAGGGATCAGGCCGGACGGGCGGTCCACCGGCGCGGCGTCG
Organism: Catellatospora sp. NPDC049111; assembly: GCF_040648615.1. NCBI lineage: Bacteria > Bacillati > Actinomycetota > Actinomycetes > Micromonosporales > Micromonosporaceae > Catellatospora > Catellatospora sp. NPDC049111. The sequence continues at coordinate 136,556 of NZ_JBEZEB010000011.1, forward strand.
TAGCGGGGCACGGGCATGGGGACACCTTGTTGCGGGGCAACGGGTCTGGCAACCGTCCGAATCGGCATACCGGGCGTCGCGAGCGCGACAGGGCGGCAGCCGATCACCCGATGGGGGAGGATGGCGGCATGGCACGCGCTGTGATGATCGACTGCGATCCGGGGATCGACGACATGATGGCCCTGCTCACCATCTGCGCCAGCCCCGAACTGGACCTGCTCGGTGTCAGCAGCGTCGGCGGCAACGTCGGCATCGAGCTGACCACCCGCAACGCCCGAGCCGTGCTCGCCCTGGCCGGGCGCGGCGACGTCCCGGTCGCCGCGGGTGCGGCCCGCTCGCTGGTACGCAGACCCGCCGGCGACAAGGACGGCGCCCACGGCGACGGCGGGCTCGGCGGCGTCGTGCTCCCCGAACCCCCGGGAAGCGCCGACGCCCGGCCCGCGGCCGAGTTCCTCGCCGCCACGGTGGCCGCCGCGTCCGATCCGGTCACCCTGTTCGCGGTCGGGCCGCTGACCAACGTCGCGCTGTTCTACGCGCTGCACCCGCAGGTCGCGGCCCGGCTCGAACGGCTGGTGGTGATGGGCGGGTCGATCGGCGCGGGCAACATGACCCCCGCGGCGGAGTTCAACGTGTGGTTCGACCCGGAGGCCGCGCACCGGGTGCTGACCGACCCCGGCGTGTCCGTGCCGACCACCCTGGTGCCGCTGGACGTGACCCGCCGCACCGGCCTGGTCGACGCCGACCTGGCCGCGCTCGCGAAGTCCGGGCCGATCGGCGCGCTCACCGCGCGGGCGCTGGGCGGCTACCGGCACGGCCTCGGCGCGGTCACCCCGGTGCACGACGCGGTCGCGGTGCTCGCCCTGCTGCACCCCGACCTGATGACGACCCGGCCCGCCCGGATCCACGTCGACACCGGCTACGGCCCCAGCCGGGGCAGCACCGTGGTGGACTTCGGCGCGGATGCCGGCGACGGGCCGGTGGTCGAGGTGGTCGTCGACGCCGACGTGCGTGCGGTGGCCGACGCGCTGCTCGATCGGGTGACCAGTCTCGACCTGCAGGTTTAGCGACGGCACCGGTGCGGTAGCCGTGGGTCATGGACGAGGAGCGCACCACTTCACGAGCCGAGAGACTGCTGCCCGAGGAACTGGCCGTCGGCAGCGACGATCCGCAGGCCCAGGCGGAGGCGATCCTGGCCGAGTCGGACATCCGCACGCTGCGCGCCCAGCACGGCCCCGACCTGTACGCCGAACGCCGCACCTCCGAGGAGGCCGCCGAGTAGTGGTCACTCGTCCGGCGCGAACTCGGCCCGGACCCCGAGCAGGCGGACCGCGCGGTCCTGGCTGAACCCGGCGAGGGCGGCCAGGGCCGCGCGCTCGACGGCTGCCGGGTCGGTCGTGGGGGCGTCGAGCGGGTGGCCGTGGGTGCGGGTGGTGAACGGGACGTAGCGCACCTTCACCACCACCCGTCCCACCGCGCGATCCTGCGCCACCACCGCGTCGGCGACCTGCGCGGCCAGCACCAGCACCTCGCGGCGTACGTCGGCCCAGTCGTCGAGGTCGGTCTGGAACGTCGTCTCCTTGCTCAGCGAACGCGCGACGTGGGGCGCTCCGGTCACCGGGGTGTCGTCCTCGCCGTGCGCGAGCCGTACCAGCCACGGGCCGGTGGCCGGGCCGAACGCCGCGGCCAGCTCCTGCGGGTCGGCGGCGGCCAGCTCGGCGACGGTGTGCAGGCCGTGCGCGGCCAGCCGCTTCGCGGTCTTCGCGCCGACACCCCACAGCGCGTCGGTGGGCCGGCCGCCCATCACCTCGGCCCAGTTCGACCGGGTTAGCCGGTACACCCCGGCGGGCTTGCCGAAACCGGTGGCGAGCTTGGCGCGCGGCCGGTTGTCGCCGATGCCGACGGTGCAGTCGAGGCCGGTGGCCGCCCGCACCCGCCGCTGCACGTCGCGGGCGGCGGCCTCCGGGTCGTCGGTGTCCGGGGCGAGGAACGCCTCGTCCCAGCCGAGCACCTCCACCACCGCGCCGGTCTCCCGCAGCGCCGCCATGACCAGCGCCGACGCCTGCTCGTACGCGGTGAAGTCGACGGGCAGGAAGACCGCGTCCGGGCACTTGCGCGCGGCGACGCGCAACGGCTGGCCGGAGTGCACGCCGAAGGCGCGGGCTTCGTACGAGGCGGTGCTGACCACGCCGCGTTTGGCCGGGTCGCCGTCGCCGCCGACCACCACCGGCCGCCCGCGCAGCTCAGGCCGGCGCAGCACCTCGACCGCGGCCACGAACTGGTCCAGGTCCACGTGCAGCACCCAGCCGGTCACCGTCCCATCGTCGCCCGGACCCGCTGCCGACCAGGGCGAACCGACGGATAATGGGGTGGAAGCATGATCATGGGGGTGAGTGTTGTCCCCGTCCGACGGCCGGACCCGACCGGTCCTGGCCCTGGGTGTCGTGGCGCTGTGCACGGCGGCGCTGCTGCAGAGCGGCGCAACCCCGGCCGGCCGGTTCGACGCGCGGCCGTGGCCGCCACCGAGGCCGGCTGTCGCGCAGGACGCGGCGCCGGACCGGCCGTGGCCGCCGCCGAAGCCGGCCGAGCCCGCCGCGCACGGGTACGGCCTGCTCTGAAGCGTGACGCGGGTCGGTGTGCCCGGCGCGCACGCCGGCTGTACGCATGCGGTCCACATCGTGTCCTGGTGCTAACGGTGATCCATGTTGGATACTGGCCAGCACCCAGATGATCTCCGATGGCAAGGCGTCACATGCCGCGACCGAAGGCCGCCGAATCCGACCGAGCACTACTCCGACTCGTGATCGACCTGGGCGACGCGCCCACGTCGCCGGAACTGATCGAAGCCGTACGCGCGCTGACCCATGTCTACGAGATCGGCATGCTCGCCGAAGCCGCCCGGTCCGGCTCGCGCTTCCGGGACGACGCGCTGACCCTGCTGCGGATCAGCGAGCGGGCCTGGGACGCGCCCGACCATGTCGGCACGGACGGCGACGCCGATCAGGAGCGGCTGCGCGACCTGGCCTGGCAGCGTTACGAGGACTCCGCCAACGCGATCGTCTGGGCTGTTCCACTGTGCGTGGCGACGATGACACTGGACGGGCTGCTCGACCTGACGCTCACCCACGCCGCGCAGGAGCCGCCGTGGAGCGACTACGGCGACGCCGCGCTCGCGGGCGTGGGCGCGGCCGTGCGGGAGATCCAGGCCTTCGCGTCGTTCGTCGAGCGGCACCGGGCGTACCCGCCGCGGCAGGCCGCCAGGGACCGGGCCGAGTTCGCCCGCCCGGCCCGGCAGCCCGAACCCGACCCGGGCCTGCGCCGCGAGCAGGAGGGATTCCTGCGCAGGCTGGCCTCCGACGGCTTCTTCCATCCCTTCGGCAGGCAGACCGCCCGGCTCATCGCGCCCGAGGACCTCGACAAACTGGAGCGCTCACTGGCCTACCTCAGCCGCCGCCGGGTCCGTCTCCACGACGGCGGCTGATCGCCGGGCGTCACGACGCCGCGCCCGGCCCGGTGGCCCGGCGGCGGAGGGTGCCGCGCTCTGGCGGGAACCGGCGCCGGGGGAGGGAGCCGTGCTGGGGCGGGTGAGCAGCAGCGTGGCACCCAGCAGGGTGAGAGCCGCGGCGACGCCGAGGACCAGCCGGTGGTCGAGCACCTCGACCGCGCCCGCGCCGAGCGCGATGGTCAGCGCCGTCGGCGCGAAGACCACGGTGTTCGCGGTCGCGGCGACCCGTCCGATCAGCTCCGCGGGGGTATGCCGCTGCACGGCCGTCATCACGGCGATGACCGTCCACGGCAGACCGACCCCGATCAGCACCCGGGCCAGGGCCACGACCGGGGTGGACGGCACGCACTGCAGCGCCAGGCCCAGGGCGGACAGCGTGGCACCCCACCACGCCGCAGCGGACTCACCCCGGCGGTCCAGGACCCGCCCGCACAGCAGCCCGCCCGCCACCGACCCGGCTCCCTGCGCGGCGGCCAGCACTCCGGCGAACTCGGGCACCCGCCCCAGATCCCCCACGATGACCAGGTACGCCGCCGCGTTGGACAGCCCGGACATCGCCACCGCCGCCGCACCGGTCCCGACCAGGCCGCGCAGCGCGGCATGCCGCCACAGGAAGCCGATGCCCGCTCGGGTGTGCCGCAGCAGCGAGCCCTCGCCGTGCGTGGCAACAGGCAGCGGGCCGGGCCGGACCGCCGCGTAGCAGCTGGCGGCCAGCCCGAGCGCCAGCGCGGCCAGCCCGGCCACGGACGGGCCGCCGTACAGCGTGAACAGCGCCGCCCCGGCCAGCGGCGCGACGAGCTTCATGCCCTCCTGCACACTCATCCGCAGGCTGTTCACGCCGCCCAGCCGGTCGGTGGGCACCGCCGCCTGCATGATCGCGGCCTCGCCCGCGTCGAGCAGCACGAACGTGACCCCGTAGCCGAGCATCACCGCGAAGATCAGCCAGGTCTGGCCGGCTCCCCGTACGGCGAGCAGGGTGAGCAGGAGCGCGGCCATGGCCACGCTCGCCGTCACGAGCAGCCGCTGCCGGGGCAACCGGTCGACCAGGGCTCCCAGCACGGGCCCGGCCAGCGACGGCAGGTGGACGCACAGCCCGCACAGCGCGGCGAGGCTCGCGGAGCCGGTCAGCGTGAGCACCCAGACCGACGCGGCCAGCGACATCGCCGTGCTGCCGAACCCCGAGGTGAGGGTCACTCCGAGGAACAGCCGTGCGTTGCGGTCGCCGAGCACCGCTGCCATCCCGCCGCCCATGACGGTCCTCCCTGAAAGTTGAGCCGAAGTGGCTCATCATGGGTGGGGCGGTCGGGCCTGTCAATGTGGACGTCAGGGTGCGCGGACACCCGGTCCGGGGTCCGGGGCGGCATCCCGGTACGCCTGGCGCAGCCGGGCCACGGCGACCCGCAGCAGCACCGGGCGGCTGTCCAGCTCGACCGCGGCCAGGTCGGCGACGGCGTGCCCCACCAGCGAATACAGTGCTCCTGCCGGGGCGTCGGCCGCGGCGGCGAGGCCGGTGCGTGCCAGCGCCGCGCGTGGCTGTACGCCGTCCCACGAGGGGTCCGCGGCCATCTGGTCGGCCGCGGCGCGGGCGGCGGAGCGCAGTTCGGCGACCGGCGCGATGTCAACGCAGTGTTGACAATCGGTGTCGTACGTCTGCTCGCCCAGCCGGGCCGCGCGCTGTTCGGCGGCCTGGCGGGAACGCAGGCCGAGCGCCGACGCGACCCGCGCCCAGCTCACTCCGCGGCGGCGGGCCGCGGCCAGCAGGTCCCGTTCCGCGTGGTCGATCGCGGAACGCAGTTCCCGCAGGTCGGACAGCGCGCCGACGATCCGGTCCGGGTCCCTGTCCGCCGCTGCCAGCACGCGGCGGTGCAGGTCGAGCCCGACCGCGCCGATGTGGTGACGATGCGGTCCGGCGGCGGGGGAGGAGGTCATGCGGTCATGGTCGGGGCCGGCCGACCCGATGTCAACGTCGCGTTGACAGTCAGCGGGCCGGCCGCTCGACCTCCTCGGTCGGCAGGCGGAACTCCGCCACGGCCGCCGCCGGGATGAGGGCTGGTGACGCCGCTCGTGGAACGTCGAGCCGACCAGCGCGTTGCGCAACGCGCGTGCCGGGCCGGGTCTGCCGTCCGGAGTGACTGCCGACGGCGGACCGGGCGATCGGCGCAGTCGGCTCGCCGTCCACAAAGCCCAGTGAAGCACTGTATGCGGTATCGCGCATACATCCGTATGGCTGGTATATGAACTTCGTGTTATCGATCAGTGGCGCTGAGTAGCCAGGGTCAGCGGTGCCGGACCCACACGTTGGGTTCGGCGTACACGCCGGTGTCGGCCTCGCGGTCCACGCCCAAGGTGCTCAGCCCGTCAGGGATGACGTAGTCGCCCGAGTCGGGCAGCGCCAGCCCGGTCCAGCTCTCCCAGTCGGCCACCGAGCCGGTGATGACCTGCGAACGCGGCGCGGCGGCCAGCACCCGCGCGCCCATCCGGACGTGGGTGCGCAGCCACGGGTCCTGCGGCAGCCCGTCGGGGCGGGTCCAGGCCTGGTAACGCTCGATCGGCGTGAGCGGGTAGCGGGCCTTGTGCGTGGGCCGGACCGGGCAGATCACCCGGCTGCGACCCCGCGTCGCGGCGTCATCGCAGAGCGCCGTGAGCAGCTTCGCCGCCAGCCCGGTGCCCTGCCGGTCGGGGTGCACCTGCGCGGCGAGCACGGCGTGCGTGTCCGGTGTGCTCCCGGCGTCGTACGCGGCCAGGGCGCGCGCGAGGCTGTCGTTGTATCCGGCGGGCAGGTCGGACACCTCGCCGGTCCAGCGCAGCGGCACCGCCCAGCCCGCCGCCACCGGCTCGCCGCCGTCGAGCAGCACCAGCTCCAGATCGCCGAACAGGTCGCGGACCCGTCCGATGTGCCGCTTGGTCTCCTGGTCGTGGAAGATGAACTCCGGCCAGCCGCCGCCGAACAGCCGCTCCAGCTGCTCCTGCGGGCGGGGGCGGGCGTGCATGGGCTCCGCGGTGAGATTCACCGGCCGAGGCTAGATCCCGGCGGGCGCCTTGTCGATCACGGGATGGCGCAGGCCGCGGTGGCCCGCCGGCAGCGACTTGCGCATCACGTACCAGCTGACGGCCAGGCATGCCGCGACCACCGGCCAGGTCAGCGCGATCGTGGCGACCGTCAGCGCCTCGGTCTGCCCCGCCCAGAACAGCGGCAGCCACACCGCGAGCCGTACGACGTACTGCATCACCCAGATCCAGCTGGCCCGGCTGTACGCGCGCAGCAGCGCGGGGTCGCGCCGCCAGGTGCCTCGCTGTCCCAGCACGCCGCCGACGACCACGCCGAGCAGCGGCCACCGCAGTACGATGCTGACCGCCCAGGCCAGCGCGCTGGCGGCGTTGGTGGCGATGCGGATCAGGAAGAACGCCTCGGGGCGGTTGGTGTACAGCGCGATCAGCGCCGCGACGACCACGCCGAGCAGGCCGATCAGCACCGCGCCGAGCTTGTCGCCGCGCACCAGCCGCCACACCCCGATCGCCGCGGTGACCGCGACCGCCGCGCCCACGCCCCACTCGATCGACCGTCCGCCGGCCACGAAGGCGATGCCGAACGCCAGCGGGCCCAGCGTGGCGTCCAGGGCGGCACGACGTCCGCCGAGCAGCTCGGCGAAGGTCTCACCGGCGGGGTCGGGCCGGGTGGCGGTCACGTGATCTCCAGCGGTCGTCGGGTTAGGTGAGCCTAGCCTGTCCGGCATCGGCCGGGAAGCGCCCGCGTCCTGGGCTGGGACATTCCGGCCCGACCTGGTAGGAAGATCCTTATGCGTACGCCCGCCACTGACGAGGTTATCGACCTCTGCCGCGACCTGATCCGCATCGACACCACCAACACGGGTGATCTGGCCACCAGCGCCGGCGAGCGGGCCGCCGCCGAGTACGTCGCGACCAAGCTCAGCGAGGTCGGCCTCGACCCGCAGCTGTTCGAGAGCCGGCCCGGCCGGGCCAGCGTGGTCACCCGCATCCCGGGCGCGGACTCCTCGCGCGGGGCGCTGCTGGTGCACGGCCACCTGGACGTCGTGCCCGCCGACGCGAGCGAGTGGTCGGTCCACCCCTTCTCCGGGGAGATCAAGGACGACTTCATCTGGGGCCGCGGGGCCGTGGACATGAAGGACTTCGACGCCATGTCGCTGGCCGTGGTGCGCGACTGGCAGCGCACCGGCTACGTGCCGCCGCGCGACATCGTGCTCGCCTACACCGCCGACGAGGAGGCGGGCAGCGACTGGGGCGCGAAGTTCCTGGTCGAGGAGCACCCCGACCTGTTCGAGGGCTGCACCGAGGCGATCGGCGAGGTCGGCGGCTTCTCCTACACGGTCAGCAACGACCTGCGCCTGTACATGGTCCAGACGGCCGAGAAGGGCATCGACTGGCTGCGCGTGCACGCCACCGGCCGCCCGGGGCACGGCTCGTTCGTGCACGACGACAACGCCGTGACGGCCCTGGCCGAGGCGGTCGCCCGGGTGGGCCGCCACCGCTTCCCGGTCGTGGTGACCCCGACGGTGCGGGCCTTCCTGGAAGAGGTCGGCGAGGCGCTGCAGATCGAGATCGACCCGAACGACCCCGAGGCCGCCATCGCCAAGCTCGGCCCGATCGCCACCATGATCGGCGCGACGATCCGCAACACCGCCAACCCGACCCGCCTGAACGCCGGCTACAAGGACAACGTGATCCCGGGCCGGGCCAGTGCGACGATCGACTGCCGGACCCTGCCGGGGCAGTTCGAGCTGTTCCGCGAGCAGCTCGTGGAGGTGCTCGGGCCGGATCTGGAGATAGAGTCGATTCACCGCCAGCCCGCGCTGGAGACCGGGTTCGACGGGGCGCTCGTCGATGCGATGGCGCTGGCCCTCAAGGCCGAGGACCCGGGCGCGCACGCGGTTCCGTACATGCTTTCGGGTGGCACCGACGCCAAGTCGTTCGCCCGGCTCGGCATCCGCTGCTTCGGCTTCGCGCCGCTGCGCCTGCCGCCCGATCTGAACTTCTCCGCGTTGTTCCATGGCATCGACGAGCGCGTGCCGGTGGAGGGACTACAGTTCGGCGTGCGGGTTCTGGACAGGTTCCTGCGGCAGAGTTAGGCCCGGTCGTGCGCGGCCGGGAACCGGCCTGTCTCGTCGTATGAAGGAGTAACCGAGTAATGAGCGACAACCACGCCGCCGTCGAGGCCGCGCTGGAAGAGATGATCACCGCCGCCCGGGCGCACCTGGCCGCTGTACGCGACGCCAAGGGCGAGGTCGACAGCGATGACGTCTGGCGTGCCTACGTGGCGTTCAACAACGCCGCCGTCACCTACGACGACGCCCTCTCGGAGACGTACGGCGAGCCGCTGCCCTGGGAGGTGGAGCCGATCGACCTGGAGAAGGCCGACCGGTTCATGGCCGACCTCGTCGCCGCCGAGCAGGCGCCGACCGACCCGCACCCGAAGGTGATCTCGGTCCGCCAGCGCCGCGACTACCTGATCCCGAGCGTCTCCGCGCTGATCAACGCCGCCGAGCTGGCCCGCCGTGAGGCCGGTCTCAGCGACGGCGACTCCGAGCCGGTGGCCTCGGTCGCCGACGCCGTGCTGGAGCTGCTGCAGAGCTCCGACGGCTCGCTCGCCGCGCTGGACATCCCGGAGCTGGAGCCGCTGGACGGCATCGTCACCGTCGCCGAGGTGGACAAGTCCCTGGAGCCCGACGACTTCGAGGAGACCGACGCCAACGGCCCGTTCACCCTGGGCGCGTCCGACAAGCTGGTCGCCCGCCTGGACGAGCACCTGAACGGCGACATCATGGAGGACCAGGACTGACGTCCTGATCTGACTACCGACGGCGCGCTCCCGGAAACGGGGCGCGCCGTCCGCGTTCCGGCGGCATACTCGGCGACCATGGGCGGAACCGGATTGTGTGTCCTCAGCCCGCTGCCCGCCGCGCGGATCGAGCCGGCGGTCGTGGCGGCGTTTCGGGCCGAGGGGCTGGTACGGCACTCCGCCCGGGTGCGCGACTGGTACGACGCCGCGGGGCGGCCGTACGCCTACTACCTGAAGGCGACCGACTTCGAGTTCGACCCCGAGGAGACGGCACCGCTGGAGCAGGCCGTGGGCGTGTCGATGGCTTCTCAGGTGCAGGTGCACATCGGTGTCGGCGATCCGGCCGGAAGACCCGCGTTGGGGCGCATCGCCCATCGGCTCGCCCTGGCGGCCGACGGCTGGGTGTACATCGACCTGCATGATCCGCCGCCCGCGGGCATCCGGGAGCTTTTCGAACGGGCGGGGCGGTGCGTGGCCCTCGAGGACGACGACACGGTCTTCTTCGTCGACGCGGCGGCGATGGCCGCCTGGCTGGCCCACCCCGAGTTCTACGTCATCAAATGAGGCTGGTCGGGAGCGTGTCCAGTCGGCCGGTGGCGTGACGCGCACCGACACGGTCGCGCCGCCGGGCAGGGGCGCGCCCTTACACCGCGTCAGACGGACAGGCCGGGCAAGGGAAGGGCCCGCAGCGGCCGGCGGAGCAGCACCTTGCGGGTGCCGTCCCTCATCAGCTGCACGCGGGCCAGTTCCCAGCCGCCGTACTCAGCCTGGATCGCGAGCCGCACCGCGGCGGTCAACCGATCGACATCCGGAGGTAACCGCAGCGGTGCGTATTCGTAGTCCATAGAGCGATGGTGCACCTCTGTCCCAGGTCAGGCAAGCAGGGCGGGCGCCCCATCTGGCGGTGTTACACCCGTTCAGAGCTCAATGCGGCAGAACATCCGTATTCGCACGTGGGCCGCACCCGCTCCACGCTCAAGATCGCTCGACTTGCCCAGGCAACCGGGCGAATGGCCGATCAAGATACGAACAGGTGCCAGGCAAGTCGGACGATCATGGGCGCTGCGCGCCGCGCGCGGCACGGCAGTGGGGCGGGGTGGTCAGTCGAGTTCGGGGTAGCCGAGGGGGATCGCGGAGACGTCGTCGAGGGCGCGGGAGATCTCGGGGGGCAGGTCGATCTCCTCGACCTGGAGTGCCGCCACGAGTTGGCCGACGTTGCGGGCGCCGAGGATGGGCGCGGTCACGCCGGGGCGGTCACGTACCCAGGCCAGCGCGACCTCGGCGGCGGACACGCCCAGGCCGTCGGCGGCGGTCGCCACCGCCTCCACGATCGCCGAGCAGCGCGGCTGCAGGTACGGCAGCACCGAGCGCTCGAAGTGCGGCGACGCGGCCCGCGAGTCGGCCGGGCGGCCGTGGCGGTACTTGCCGGTCAGCACCCCGCGGCCCAGCGGCGACCAGGGCAGCACGCCCAGGCCCAGCGCCGCCGCCGCGGGCAGCACCTCCCGTTCGATGCCGCGCTGCAGCAGCGAGTACTCCATCTGGGTGGCCACGATCGGGGCGCGGCCGGGCCAGGCCTGCTGCCAGGTCACGGCGCGGCCGGTCTGCCAGCCGGAGAAGTTCGACACACCGGCGTAGCGGGCCTTGCCGGAGCTGACCGCGTGGTCGAGCGCGGCCAGGGTCTCCTCCCACGGGGTGTCCGGGTCGTTTCCGTGCACCTGCCACAGGTCCACATACGACACACCGAGGCGGCGCAGCGTGGTGTCGAGGGTGCGCAGCAGGTGCCCGCGGGAGCCGTCGTGGCGGCGGCCGGCCCGTGCGCGCAGCCCCGCCTTGGCGACGATCAGCACGTCGTCGCGGGAGACCATGGCGTCCAGGAGGGTGCCCAGCACCGCTTCGGCCTCGCCGTCGGCGTACACGTCGGCGGTGTCGAGCAGCGTGCCGCCGGCGTCCACATACGCCTTGAGCTGTGCGCCCGCGTCGTCCGGATCGGTGTCCAGGCCCCAGGTCATCGTGCCCAGGGCCAGGCGGGAGACCACCAGCCCGCTACGGCCCAGCGGTCGTTGCTGCATGGGGTGAACTGTATTCGGCTTGACACGTCGGCGGGGATCGGTGGGTGACGCGCGCGACATGCGGCACAGAACCCGCGGCGAGACCGGTTTATCGAGCTTGCTTTGAGGGAAGTGGGCTGTGGTTGAGGTGCACGGTCGACCCAGCCCCAGGAGCGCCGAACCATCATGTCGAGCAGTACGGCCGGTGGAAGTCCGACTGAGCCGGCCACCGCCCGCCCCCGCAGCCCCTACATCGACACCCTGCGCGCCGTCGCGATCGTGCGGGTGTTCCTGCAGCACACCGTGCCACTGGGCGTGCTCACCACGCTGCTGCCCGCGATGTGGGTCATGTTCGGTCTCGCCGGCTACCTGACCGCGGTGTCGCTGCGCCGGGGCGGCGCGGCGGCCACGGTGCGTTCGCGGCTGCGCCGCCTGCTGCCGCCGCTGTGGATGCTGGGCGCGATCGGGGTGCCGTTGATGCTGCTGCACGGCTGGCACGCGGTCACCTGGACCGACCTCGTCCCGTGGGTGTTTCCGCTGGTGAACCCGCCGGGCAGCGAGTGGGGCGCGGCGCTGGTCGTCGCGCTGTGGTATCTGCGGGTCTACCTGTGGTTCGTGCTGCTGTCCCCGGTGCTGCGCTGGCTGTTCGAGCGTGCGCCGGTGGCCACGCTGCTGGTCCCGCTCGGGGCGGCCGTGCTGCTGTCGACCGCGGTCAGGCTGCCGAGCAACGCGGTCACCGATGTGATCTGGAGCACTGCGGCGTACGGCACCGCCTGGGTGCTCGGGTACGCCCGCGAGTCCGGGCTGCTGGATCGGCTGACCTGGCCCACCTGCCTGGCCGCCGCGGGGGCGCTGGGCGCGGCGGCGCTGCTGCGGGCGGCCGCCGACCGGGAAGGGCTGCACGACCAGCTGGTGCCCGTGCTGTGGGGCACGGCCGTGGTGCTGGTGGCGCTGCGGGCCCGGCCCCGGCTGGACCGGCTGGCCATGCCGCTGCGCCGGGCGGTCGCGCTGCTCAACGCGCGGGCGGTGACGGTCTACGTGTGGCAGCTGCCGATGGTGGCCGTCGGCCTGTGGCTGCTCGGTCCGCTGGCCGGACCGCCGGCGCGCACCGTCGCGGTCGCGGCCGTACTGACGGCCGGTGCGGTGCTCTGTTTCGGCTGGGTCGAGGACCTCGCCGCGAAGCGGCCCCCGGCGCTGCTGCCGGCCTTGCCCGCCGCCCGCCGTGCCACCGTCGACGCGGTACGAACGCCGTCCCGTGTGACGCGAGGCTGAGACCGGGGTCATCCTTCCCATGATCCCTACCACTCGGTAACGTTGGCCCACCGCCGCCGACGCGGCCCGGCCAACGGAGGTCACCATGCGACTCGGTCTCAACATCGGCTATCTGACGCCGTGGTCCACGCCCGAAAACCTGCTGGCCCTGGCGCGGGAGGCCGACCGGCTCGGCTTCTCGGTGGTCTGGGCGGCCGAGGCGTACGGCTCGGACTCGCCGACCCTGCTCTCCTGGATCGCCGCGCAGACCGAGCGCATCGACATCGGCAGCGCCGTCATGCAGATCCCCGGCCGCACCCCCGCCGCGACCGCGATGACCGCCGCCACCCTCGACACGCTGTCGGGCGGCCGGTTCCGCCTCGGCCTGGGCGTGTCCGGTCCGCAGGTCTCCGAGGGCTGGCACGGCGTGCGCTTCGCCAAGCCGCTGGCGCGCACCCGCGAGTACGTCGACGTCGTCAAGCTCGCCCTGTCCCGCAAGCAGGTCACCTACGACGGCGAGTTCCACACGCTGCCGCTGCCCGACGGCCCCGGCAAGGCGCTGCGCCTCAACTTCCACCCGCTGCGCACCGACATCCCGGTCTACCTCGCCGCGGTCGGTCCGAAGAACCTGGAACTGGCCGGCGAGATCGCCGACGGCTGGCTGGCCGTCTTCTATGCGCCCGAGTTCGCGGCCGAGCAGCTCGGCCAGATCGCGGCCGGGCGCGCCAAGGCGGGCAAGACGATGCAGGGCTTCGACATCGTGCCCAGCGTGCCCGTCGTCGTCGGCGACGACGTCGAGATGTGCGCCGAACTCGTGCGCGCGTACGCCGCGCTGTACGTCGGCGGCATGGGCAGTCGGCAGCAGAACTTCTACAACCAGCTCGCCACCCGCATGGGCTACGGCGACGCGGCCGCGCAGGTCCAGGAGCTGTACCTGGCCGGACGCCAGCGCGACGCCGCCGCGGCGATCCCGATGGAGTTCATCGACCGCACTTCACTGCTGGGTCCCAAGGAGCGCATCGCACGACGCCTGCGTGACTTCGCCGATTCGGGCGTGACTACGCTGTCGCTGGCGCTGTTCGTCGCAGACGCCGACTCCGGCAAGGAGACCTTGCGTACGGTGGCCGAGGCGTACGCGGAGAGCGGACTGGGAGACTAAGTGGAGATCGAGATCTGGCAGGCGATCGTGCTGGGCATCGTGGAGGGGATCACCGAATTCCTCCCGATCTCCTCCACCGGACACCTGACCATCACCGAAAAGCTGATGGGCCTGCCGATCGACGATCCCGCAGTCACCGCCTTCACCGCCGTGATCCAGATCGGAGCGATCGCGGCGGTGCTGGTGTATTTCTTCAAGGACATCGCCCGCCTGGCCGGGGCATGGTTCAAGGGACTGTTCTCGGCCGAGGCGCGCCAGATCTTCGACTACAAGTTCGCCTGGTACGTCATCGCCGGCTCGATCCCGATCGGCATCGTCGGCTTTCTGGGCCGCGACCTCATCACCGGTCCGCTGCGCAGCATGTGGTTCGTGGCCGGCTCGCTGATCGTGTGGAGCGGTGTGATGGCCTTCGCCGAGTACGCCGCCACCCAGACCCGCGGCGAGAAGCAGCTGCGCCTGACCGACACGCTCGTCATCGGCTTCGCCCAGTGCCTGGCCCTGATCCCGGGCGTGTCCCGGTCCGGCGCCACCATCACCACCGGTCTGCTGCGCGACATCGACCGGGTCACCGCCACCCGGCTGTCGTTCTTCCTCGGCGTGCCCGCGCTCGTCGCCGCCGGCATCTACGAGCTGCCCGAGGCGCTGGGCAGCCCCACCGTCACGGCCGCCTCCCTGATCGTCGGCACCGTGGTCAGCTTCATCGTGGCGTACGCCTCGATCGCCTGGCTGCTCAAGTTCGTCGCGCACCACTCGCTGATGGCTTTCGTCTGGTATCGGGTGATCCTGGGCGGCGCGATCATCGCATTGCTCGCCACGAACACCATCTCCGCCACCTAGGCTGGCGGGCGTGGCCACGCTACTGCTGTTGAGGCACGGACGCACCACCGCCAACGCCGACGGCATCCTCGCCGGGGACCTGCCCGTCGAGCTGGACGAGCTGGGCGTCGCCCAGGCCGAGCAGGCCCGGGGACGGCTGGCCGGGCTGCCGCTGGCCGTCGTCGTGACCAGTCCGCTGCGCCGGTGCCGGCAGACCCTGGAACTCGCCCTGCCCGGCGTCGCCCCGGTGGCCGACGAGGGACTGCGCGAGTGCGGCTACGGGGAATGGTCCGGGCGCTCGCTCAAGGAGCTGGCGGACAACCCGCTGTGGTCGACGGTGCAGCACCATCCGGCCGCGGTCGTGTTCCCGGGCGGGGAGGCGATGGCGGCGATGGCCAACCGCGCCGTCACCGCCGTACGCGCCTGGGACGCCCGGATCACCGAGTCCCACGGCCACGACGCGGTGTGGCTGGCGTGCAGCCACGGCGACGTGATCAAGGCGATCGTGGCGGACGCGCTGGGCATGCACCTGGATCTGTTCCAGCGCATCTCGGTGGAGCCGTCGTCGGTGACCGCGATCCGCTACACGCCGCAGCGGCCGTTCGTGCTCCGCGTCAACGACACCGGCACCCCGGTCTCCGCCCTGCTGCACAAGCACCGCCCACCCGCCGAGGAGACCGCCGAGAGCGACGCCGTCCTCGGCGGCGGCGCCTGACCCGTCGCGTCCTGTCGCGCTCCGCCTCGGCTGGTCGGGGCAGGTCGCGGCGGCCTTGATCGTTCGACTTGCCTGGCACCTGTGCGTATCTTGACCCGCCATTCGCCCACTTGCCAGGCAAGTCGAACGATCTTGGTGAGGGATGCGACCGCGCTGAACGGCACCGTGCCGCGCTGAACCGGGCCGAGCCGCGGGGTGCGAGCCGCAGGGCGCGGGGCGCGCGTGCGGCCTAGGCGTCGCCGGGCGGTCGGGCGGGGGCGGGCATGGGGGTGGCCGCCGACGAGCGCAGGCCGTCCAGGGACACGTGGAGGATGCGGCGCCATGCGGGTTCCGGGACCACCGGCGCGATGCGGCCGAGGGCGACGAGCAGCAGTGACACGTCCTCGGCGGTGATGTCGGGGCGCAGCTCGCCGGACTCGTGAGCGGCGCGCACCAGCTCCGCGATCAGCGGGCCGACCTGCTGGCGGCAGTACTGGCGGGCGGTGCTGCCGGCCTGGCCGGGTAGCGCCTGGCAGTAGGCGTCGAGCAGCCCCGGGGACGCGGTCTGCCGTCTGAGCGCGTCGCCGAGGAACCCGCCAAGATCGGACCACGGCCGGCCGGTGAGCGCCGCCGACGCCGCGTCGGCCCACGAGGTGAACACGTGCTCCAGCGCCGCGTCGAGCAGCGCCTCCTTGGTGGGGAAGTGGCGGTACAGCGTGCCCATGCCGACCTCGGCGCGGCGGGCGATCTCGCGTACGTCGACGTCGCTGCCCCGTTCGGCGATCAGCCCGGCCGCGGCGTCGAGCAGCCGGCCGCGGTTGCGGGCGGCGTCGCTGCGCGTGGCGGCCGCGGGGCCGGCGGCCGAGGGTGACGTCATGCACACACCCTACCGGAGCGGCTGCTCCGTTTCGGTGCTACGGTCGGGGAGCAGGCGGAGCAAGTGCTCCGTTTCACGCCGGGCCGCCTGCGCCGGCCGTGGTCGGCGAGATCGTGCCAGGTCTCGCCGGCCCACCGGGCCCGGCATGGTGCCCGTTCGAGTCAGAAGGACAGCCGCATGACGATCCCGCTCTCCATCCTCGACCTGGCCCGCATCGGCCCCGGCGAGACCGCGCACGAGAGCATCGCGGCCAGCGTCGACCTCGCCCGCGCCGCGGAGGAGCACGGCTACCGGCGCGTCTGGTATGCCGAGCACCACAACATGCCCACGATCGCGTCCTCGGCCCCGGCCGTGCTGATCGCGCACGTCGGCACGTTCACCCGCGAGATCCGGCTCGGCGCGGGCGGCGTCATGCTGCCCAACCACACCCCGCTGACCATCGCCGAGCAGTACGGCACCCTCGACGCCATGTATCCGGGGCGCATCGACCTGGGCCTCGGCCGGGCTCCGGGCTCGGACCAGAACACCATGCGCGCCCTGCGCCGCGACGCGCAGTCGGCGGAGGGCTTCCCGAACGACGTTCTGGAACTGCAGGCCTACCTGGCCGGCAAGTCGCGTATTCCCGGCGTGGACGCGGTGCCGGGCAAGGGCTCCCGGGTGCCGTTGTACATCCTGGGCTCGTCGCTGTTCGGGGCGACGCTGGCCGCCGCGCTCGGCCTGCCGTACGCGTTCGCCTCGCACTTCGCGCCGCAGGCCCTGGAAGCGGCCGTGGCGGCGTACCGGCGGGAGTTCCGGCCGTCCGAGCAGCTCGACCGGCCGTACGTGATCGCCGGGGTCAACGTCGTCGCCGCTGACACCACCGCCGCGGCCCGGGAGCAGTTCCAGGGCACCCGGCGCGCGTTCGCCACGGGCCTGTTCGGGCGCGGGCAGACCTTCACCGACGAGCAGGCCGACCAGCTGCTGGCCCAGGGCGCGGGCGCGCACGTCGACCAGATGCTGCAGTACTCCGCCCTCGGCACACCCGCCGAGGTGCGCGCCTACCTCGACGCGTTCGTCCGGCAGGCGGGCGTCGACGAGCTGATCGTCGCCCACCACGCCACCGGCGCGGCCCGCCTGCGCTCGGTCGCCCTGCTCGCCGAGGCCATGCAACCCGCCCACGCCTGACCGGCCCCGGCCGGCGGCGGCGGCGAAGATCGTCCGACTTGCCAGGCATCCGTGCGTATCTTGAACCGCGATACGCCCATGTGCCTGGCAAGTCGAGCGATCATGGCGGGCCGGTCAGGTGTCCAGGCGTAGGGCGAGGTAGAGGTCTACGCGGTCGGCGAAGCGGTCCAGGTCGCGGCCGGTGAGGTCGGCGATGCGGCGGATGCGGTAGCGCAGCGTGTTGACGTGCAGGTGCATCGCGCTCGCGCAGCGCGTCCACGAGCCGTCGCAGGCCAGGAACGTCTGCAGGGTGCGCACCAGGTCGGCGTGGTGGTCGGCGTCGTACGCCCGCAGCGGCGCGAGCAGCCGGTCGGCGAACGCCTGCCGGACCGCCCGGGGCACGCCCGCGAGCAGCAGATCGTGCGAGGCCAGCTCGTCGCTGCCGACGACCGACACCCGGTCCGGCCGGTCGAGCGCGTACCCGTGCGCGTGCCGGGCCTGTGACAGCGCCCCGGCCAGCTCGGCGACCGTCGCCGCGGGTTCGCTCACTCCCGCCGCGAACCGCGTGCCCCGCACCGCGGTCGTGAGATGGCGTGCCGTCTCCCGCAGCTCATCGAGCCCGCCCGCGCCCGCGACCACCGCCACGACCGCATCGCCCACACCCGCGACAGCCGCCCCGGGCACCATCTCCTCCACCACCGCGACGGCTGCGCCGTCCGCGTCGTGCAGTTTCGTGGAAACTGCACCCATCGCGAAGCTGTTTCGTGCACTTTCCTGGAAAATGCCGGAGCCGGAGCCGGAGCCGGAGCCGGGCGAAGGTGCGGGGCTGGTGGGGAGGGAGGCGACCAGGACCGTGTACGGGCCGGTGGTGGGTAGGCCGCAGGCGTGCAGTGCGGCGGCGGCCTCGGCCGGGTCGGCGGCCGCTGCCAGGGCGTCGGCGAGCTGGGCGGCGAGGCGCCGCTCGATCCGGCGGGCGCGGTCGGCGCGGGCGGCGTCCAGCGCGGTCAGTTCGACGAGTTCTTCGAGCAGGGCGGGCTCGGTGCAGGCGACGAAGCGCATGCCGGGGGCGGGGGTCGGCGCGGGCGCGTCGAGGTGGAACTCCTGCTCGCCGATGCGGCAGCGGGCGGGCAGGATGTCGGCGCGCAGGAACGCCGTCGCCAGCCGCCGCCCGACGGCGAGACCGTGCGGTGCGCCGCCCGGATCGCCCGCGACGGCGCGACCGGTGCAGGTCAGCACCCACGCCCCGGTCGCGGGCCACACCTCGGCCAGGTCGGCCCCGGTGGCGAGGGTGGCCACCCGGCCGCGGCGGCGGCTGCGGGCGGCCAGCGCCCCGGCTTCGCGTTCGGCCCAGAGCACCGTGTTGATCCGTTCGGTCACCTCGCGGAACGACACCTCGGCGGGCACCGCGAACAGCGGCAGCCGGTGCCGCCGGCAGGCCTCGACCAGGTCGGCCGGGACGGGCCCGAGCAGCGCCTCGCCCGCGCCGAGCGCGGCCACCCCGGCTCCGGCCAGCGCCGCGACGAACAGCTCGGAGTCGGCGGGCTCGCGCCGCCACATCATGCCGGTCAGCACGACCTCGCCACCGGCGAGGTAGCGGCCGGGGTCGAGCAGGTCCGTGGTGTACGCGAGCTGCGCGGGACGGTCCAGCTCGCCCTCGCCGGCGAGCACCGGCAGCCGGACACCAGGCTGTTCCAGCACGTCACGTAGCCGCATGCGCACCGCCTTTGTCGTAACCTCCAAAGAGCCTAGCCAGGCTTTGTTGCAGTTTCGGTCCTTCTCACCCTTCAGCGCCAGAGGGCGGGGCAGTTGACTCATTCCATGTCGCCGGCCGAGTTCAACGCTCTGCCCGCCCCCGACGCCGAACGCGAGCTGCTGACCTGCAACGCGTCGAGCGCATGGGCGCGGGCGGTGGCGGCCGGGCGGCCGTACGCGGGCCTGCGCGAGCTGCGCGAGGTCGCCGCCGGGGCGGTCGCCGCGCTCACCTGGCCGGACGTGCGGCAGGCCCTCGACGCCCACCCGCGCATCGGTGAGCGGGCCGCGGGCGAGGGCCGCGAGGCGGCGTGGTCGCGGCGCGAGCAGTCGGGCGCCGCGTCCGCCGACGAGCGGACGGCGGCGGCGCTGGTCGAGGCCAATCGGGCGTACGAGGACCGCTTCGGCCACGTGTTCCTCATCTTCGCGAGCGGCAAGACGGCCGAGCAGATGCTCGCGGCGGCCCGGCAGCGGCTGGCCAACGACGAGTCCGCCGAGCGCGACGTGGTACGCCGGGAGCTGACGGCGATCACCTTGCTGCGCCTCGATCGGTTGTTCGGGACATGAGCGAGCGCAGCGAGCGAATCATGCGCCTCCAGTCATGCCGCCGACGAGCGAAGCGAGGCGAAGGCATGAGGGAGTGGAGTGCCGGATGACCCTGTCGACCCATGTGCTGGACACCTGTCGGGGGGAGCCCGCGGCGGACGTGCAGGTCACGCTGCAGCGAATGGGGCAGTACGGCTGGGTCGTCGTGGCGACCGGGATCACGAACGCCGACGGGCGGCTCGCCGACTGGGTGCCCGCCGAGCAGTGGCTGGTGGGGCGCTACGGGCTGCGCTTCGACGTCGCGGCGTACCAGGGGCTCGGCAGTTTCTTCCCCGAGGTGACGGTCGTCTTCGACGTCACCGACACCACCCGCCACCTGCACGTGCCGCTGCTGCTCAGCAAGTTCGGCTACACCACCTACCGGGGGTCCTGATGACGATCCACCTCGGACCCAACCGGTACGGCAAGGCCGAGTGCCGCCTGGTCACCGTGGTCCGTGACGGCGAGCGGCACGAGCTGACCGACCTGAACGTCAGCACCCGGCTCGCGGGCCGCCTCGACGCGACGCATCTGACCGGCGACAACGCCGACGTGCTGCCCACCGACACGCAGAAGAACACGGTGTACGCGTTCGCCCGCGACGGCTTCGCGAGCATCGAGGAGTTCGGGCTGCGGCTGGCCCGCCACTTCGTCGCGACCCAGGACGCGATCGAGCGGGCCCAGGTGCACATCGAGTCGTACGGCTGGCGGCGGCTCGGCGGCCACTCGTTCGCCCGCGCCGGGGACGAGGTGCGCACGGCGACGCTGACCGCGACCGCGGAGCGGGCCTGGGCCGTCGGCGGGCTGCACGGGCTGACGCTGCTGAACACGACCGGCTCGCAGTTCAAGGGCTTCCCCCGGGACCGGTACACGACGCTGCCCGAGGCCGACGACCGCATCCTGGCCACGGCCGTGGACGCCCGCTGGCGGTTCGCCACGCTCGACGTGGACTGGAACGCGGCCTTCGCGGCGGTCCGCGACGGCCTGGTCGGCGCGTTCACCGACACCTACAGCCGCTCGTTGCAGCAGACCCTGTACGCGATGGGGGAGCGGGTGCTGAACACGGTGCCCGAGGTCGCCGAGGTGCGGCTGGTGCTGCCGAACCGGCACCACTTCCTGGTCGACCTGTCGCCGTTCGGGCTGGACAACCCCGACGCGGTGTACTTCGCGGCCGACCGGCCGTACGGCCTGATCGAGGGCTCGGTGCGGCGTGACGGTGCTGCCGAGCCGGGGCTAGCGTGGGACCTGGGAGCAGCCTGATGGACTTCATGACCCCGTTGACCTGGGCCGATGCCCTGGCGATCAGGGCGGAGCGGCCGGACGCGGTGCCGATCGCCGGGGGCACCGACGTGATGGTGGAGATGAACTTCCACCGGCGGCGGCCCGGTGTGCTGCTCGACCTGACCCGCATCGGCGATCTGACGACCTGGGCGATGGATGGCGAGCTGCTGCGGATCGGCGCGGGTGTCTCGTACACCCGCCTCATCGAGGAGCTGGGCGACCGGCTGCCGGGGCTGGCGATGGCCGCGCGCACGGTCGGCTCGCCGCAGATCCGCAACCGGGGCACCCTCGGCGGCAACCTGGGCTCGGCCTCGCCCGCCGGCGACGGCCACCCGCCGCTGCTCGCGGCCGGTGCGCAGGTCGAGCTGGCCTCGGTGCGCGGCACCCGGCTGGTGCCGATCGACGAGTTCTTCACCGGCCCCAAACGCAGCGTGCTCGCCCCGGACGAGCTGATCGCCGCGGTGTGGGTGCGGCCCGCCGACGGCCCGGAGCAGTTCTCGAAGATCGGCACCCGCAACGCGATGGTGATCGCGGTCAGCTCGTTCTCGCTGGCCCTGCACCCGGGCCGCCGCGCGGTCGGCACCGGCATCGGTTCGGCCGCGCCCACCCCGCGCCGGGCGGCCGAGGCGGAGCTGTTCGCCGCCGGGCAGCTGCCCTGGGACACCCTCGCCGCGCTGGAACCCGGCGTGGCGCGGCGTTTCGGCGAGCTGGTCGCCGCGGCCGCATCGCCGATCGACGACGTGCGCGGCACCGCCGCGTACCGCCGCCACGCGCTGGCCGTCCTGGCCCAGCGCACCCTGACCTGGGCCTGGAGGGACCTATGCGGGTGACCTGCACGGTCAACGGCACGACCCGGACCGCCGACGACGTCTGGGAGGGCGAGAGCCTGCTCTACGTGCTGCGTGAGCGGCTCGGCCTGCCCGGCAGCAAGAACGCCTGCGAGCAGGGCGAGTGCGGCTCGTGCACGGTGTACCTGGACGGGACCGCGGTCTGCGCCTGCCTGGTCGCCGCGGGCCAGGCCGCCGGGCGCGAGGTGCGCACCGTGGAAGGGCTGGCCCCCGAGGGCGAGCTGGACCCGGTGCAGCGGGCGTTCCTGCGGGCGGGGGCCGTGCAGTGCGGCTTCTGCACCCCGGGGCTGATCGTCTCGGTGCACGACCTGCTGGCCCGCGTCCCGCACCCGAGCGACCCCGAGATCCGCGAGGCGCTGGCCGGAAACCTGTGCCGGTGCACCGGCTACGAGAAGATCATGGACGCGGTACGCCTGGCCGCGGGTTCGGCGGGCGAGCGATGAGGACCGTCGTCAGCGGCTGTGCGATCGCGACCGTCGACGCGGCGGGCGCGGAGTACCTGCGCGGACACCTGGTCATCGACGGCGACCGGATCACCGAGGTCGGTGCGGGCGACTACGACGGCCCCGCCGACCAGGTCATCGACGGCCGGGGCTGCCTGGCCACGCCCGGCCTGGTCAACACGCACCACCACCTCTACCAGTGGGCCACCCGAGGGCTCGCCCAGCAGAGCAACCTGTTCGACTGGCTCGTCGAGCTGTACCCGGTGTGGGCCGGGCTCGACGACGAACTCGTGTACGTCACCACGACCGCGGGCCTGAGCGCGCTGGCGCTGTCGGGGTGCACCACCGCCGCCGACCACCACTACGTGTTCCCGCGCGGCTCCGGTGACCTGATCGGGACGCAGGTCGAGGCGGCGGCGTCGGTCGGCGTGCGGCTGCACGCCTGCCGCGGCTCGATGGACCTCGGCGTCTCGCAGGGCGGGCTGCCGCCGGACCACATCGTCGAGTCCACGGACGCGGCCCTGGCCGCGACCGCCGCCGCGATCGAGCAGCACCACGACCCGTCCCCGTCGGCGATGGTGCGTGTCGCCGTCGCGCCCTGCTCACCGTTCTCGGTCACCTCCGACCTGATGCGCGAGGGCGCGTCGCTGGCCCGCGCGCACGGCGTGCGGTTGCACACGCACCTGGCCGAGACGGTCGAGGAGGACGCCTTCTGCCGTGACCGCTTCGGCTGCACTCCCGTCGAGTACGCGGAGAAGCTCGGCTGGCTCGGCGACGACGTGTGGCTGGCGCACGGGGTGCACCTCGACGACGCCGCGGTGGCCCGGCTCGGCGCGACCGGCACCGGGGTGGCGCACTGCCCCAGCTCCAACGCCCGCCTCGGCGCGGGCATCGCCCGGGTGCGCGACCTGCTCGACGTCGGCGCTCCGGTCGGCCTGGGCGTCGACGGCGCGGCCTCGCAGGAGGCCGGTGAACTGGGCCCCGAGCTGCGCCAGGCGATGCTGGCAGCACGCCTTCGCGGCGGCCCGGCCGCACTGACCGCCCGCGAGGCGCTGGCCCTGGCCACCACCGGCGGGGCCCGGTGCCTGGGCCGCGACGGCGAGCTGGGCACCCTGGAGCCCGGCAAGCTCGCCGACGTCGCCCTGTGGCGTATCGACGACCTCGGCCACGCCGGGATCGAGGACCCGGTCGCCGCCCTCGTCTTCGGCCCGCCCGCCCGTATCGAGGCCCTGCTCGTCGGCGGCAACCCGGTCGTGCGCCACGGCCGCCTCGTCCACCCCGACGAGGACTCCCTGGCCCGCGACCTCACCCGCGTCAGCCGCACCCTCCTGCGAAAGGCCGGCCGATGACCACGACGGTGCATGCGGGGTTGGCGGCGACGGTGACCGGTGGGGTGGGGGCTTCGCCGTCGCGGCCGGACGGGCGGCTGAAGGTGACGGGGGAGTTCGCGTTCTCGTCCGACCTGTGGGCCGACGACATGCTGTGGGGCGCGACGCTGCGCAGCCCGCATCCCCGGGCGCGGATCACGGGGTTGGACCTCGCTCCGGCGCTTCGCATTCCCGGGGTGTACGCGGTGCTCACGCATGAGGACGTGCCCGGCCGGCGGCTGTACGGGCTGGAGCACGTCGACCAGCCGGTGCTGGCCGCCGACGAGATCCGTTACCAGGGCGAGCCGATCGTCGTCGTGGCCGCCGACCACCCGGAGACCGCCCGGCGCGCCGTCCAGGCGATCGGGATCACCTACGAGGTCCTCGACCCGGTCACCGACCCCGAGGCGGCGCTCGACGACGCCCGCGCGCCCCGGGTGCACGCCGACCGGCCGAACCTGCTGCGCCACGTGCCGATCCGGCGCGGCGACCCGCACGCGACCGCCGCGGTCGTGGTGACCGGGGAGTACGAGGTCGGCATGCAGGACCAGGCGTTCCTCGGCCCCGAGTCGGGGCTGGCCGTGCCCGCCGAGGACGGCGGCGTCGACCTGTACATCGCCACCCAGTGGCTGCACGTCGACCAGCAGCAGGTGGCCGCGTGCCTGGGCCTGCCCGCCGACAAGGTCCGGCTCACCCTGGCCGGGGTCGGCGGCGCGTTCGGTGCGCGCGAGGACCTGTCCATGCAGGTGCACGCCTGCCTGCTGGCCCTGCACACGGGCCGCCCGGTCAAGATGGTGTACGGCCGGGAGGAGTCCTTCTTCGGCCACGTGCACCGGCACCCGGCCCGGCTGCGCTACGAGCACGGCGCGGACGAGCACGGCCGCCTCGTCTACGTGAAGGCCCGCATCCTGCTCGACGGCGGCGCGTACGCGTCCAGCTCCGGCGCGGTCGTGGCGAACGCGGCGACGCTGGGCATCGGCCCGTACGACGTGCCGAACGTCGTCATGGACGCCTACGGGCTCTACACCAACAACCCGCCCTGCGGGGCGATGCGCGGCTTCGGCGCGGTCCAGGCGTGCTTCGCGTACGAGTCCCAGATGGACAAGCTCGCGGAAGCGCTCGGCCTGGACCCGGTCGAGGTCCGGGTCCGCAACGCCCTGCACACCGGCGACCGCATGCCCACCGGCCAGGTCGTCGAGGGCCCCGCCCCGGTCGCCGAGCTGCTCCGCCTGGTCCAGGCCAAGCCACCGGCCGGGCAGGCCGACTTCCCGCCCGGCGGCACCGCCAACACCACCCGCGGCGAGGGCGTGGTCCGCGGCGTCGGCTACGGCATCGGCATCAAGAACGTCTGCTTCTCCGAAGGCTTCGACGACTACGCCACGGCCCGCGTCCGCCTCGAACTGATCGCCGGCCGCCCCGCCGTCCTCGTGCACACCGCCGCCGCCGAGGTCGGCCAGGGCCTGGTCACCGTCCAGGCCCAGATCGTCCGCACCGAACTCGGCGTCGACCAGGTCACCATCGCCCCCGCCGACACCGCCGTCGGCAGCGCCGGCTCCTCCTCGGCCTCCCGCCAGACCTACATGACCGGCGGCGCCGTCCGCGCCGCCTGCCAGGCCATCCGCGCTCACCTACTGTCCCGTCTGGAAGGAAGGGCACCTTCACATCGCCCTACGTATAGGAAGGGCACCTTGCCATCGCCGGAGGCGGCGGGAGCTGCGGTGACGGGAAGCGGCGCGGCGGGCGCGACCGCCCAGGACGGCCTCCGGCTGGCCGACGGCCGGGTCGTCGACGAGGACGGCACGGTCGTCGCGGACGTCGCCGAGCTGCTCGCCGAGGGGGCGATCGAGGAGACCGTGCAGTGGCGGCACCGGCCGACGTATCCGCTCGACCCGCAGACCGGGCAGGGCGACGCGCACGTGCAGTACGCCTTCGCCGCGCACCGGGCCACCGTCGACGTCGACACCGAGCTGGGCCTGGTCAAAGTCGTCGAGATCGTCACCGCGCAGGACGTCGGCAAGGCCGTCAACCCGGCCGCCGTCACCGGCCAGATCCAGGGCGGCACGGCACAGGGACTCGGCCTGGCGCTGATGGAGGAGATTCAAGTCGTCGACGGGAAGGTGCGTAATCCGTCCTTCACCGACTATCTGCTCCCTACGATCATGGACATGCCGCCGATGACAGTGGACGTGCTCGAACTGGCCGACCCGCACTCGCCCTACGGGTTGCGCGGCGTCGGCGAGCCGCCGACGATCTCCTCCACACCGGCCGTCGTCGCGGCGATCCGGGCGGCCACCGGGGCCGCGCTGACCCGGGTGCCGGTCCGGCCCGAACACATCGTGGGGGTATGAGTGACCGAGATCCTGACGCCCGAGGCGGTCGCGTTCGTCACCGAGCTGCAGCGCCGCTTCCGTCCCCGGCGCGACGAGCTGCTCGCGGCGCGCCGGGCCCGGCAGGCCGAGATCGACCGCACCGGCACGCTGGACTTCCTGCCGGAGACGGCGCACATCCGCGAGCACGAGTGGACCGTCGCACCGGCCCCGGCCGACCTGGTCGACCGCCGGGTCGAGATCACCGGCCCGACCGACCGCAAGATGACCATCAACGCGCTGAACTCGGGCGCGAAGGTGTGGCTGGCCGACCTGGAGGACGCCAACACCCCGCACTGGGCCAACGTCATCGGCGGCCAGCGCAGCCTCTACGAGGCGGTACGCCGCACCATCAGCCTCCAGCAGGGCGACAAGCTGTACGCGCTGCACCCCGGCCCGCTGCCGACGATCGTGGTCCGCCCCCGCGGCTGGCACCTCGACGAGCGCCACTTCGAGGTCGACGGGGAGCCCGGCGTCGCCGCGCTGGTCGACTTCGGGCTGCACTTCTTCCACAACGCGGCCGAACTGCTGGCCCGCGGCAGCGGCCCGTACTTCTACCTGCCCAAGATGGAGAGCCACCGCGAAGCGCGGCTGTGGCAGGACGTGTTCACGGCCGCGCAGGAGCTGCTGGGCATCCCGTACGGCAGCGTCCGGGCCACCGTGCTCATCGAGACGATCACGGCGGCGTTCGAGATGGACGAGATCCTCTACGAGTTGCGCGACCACGCCAGCGGCCTGAACGCGGGACGCTGGGACTACCTGTTCAGCCTGATCAAGAAGTTCCGCGCGTTCCCGGCGTACACGCTGCCCGACCGGGCACAGGTGACGATGGCCGCGCCGTTCCTGCGGGCGTACGCGCAGCTGCTGGTCAAGACGTGTCACCGCCGCGGCGCGTACGCGATGGGGGGCATGGCGGCGTTCATCCCGAACCGGCGCGACCCGGGCGTCACCGCGACGGCGCTGGCCAAGGTGCGCGAGGACAAGCAGCGCGAGGCCGCCGACGGCTTCGACGGCTCCTGGGTGGCGCACCCCGACCTGGTGCCGGTCTGCCTGGAGGTGTTCGCCCACGCGCTGGACGGCGCCCCGAACCAGCTCACCCGGCAGCGCCCGGACGTGCGGGTCACCGCCCACGACCTGCTGGACGTGCGCACCACGCCCGGTGAGATCACGCTGGCGGGCGTACGCGCCAACATCGACGTCGGGATCCGCTACATCCGGTCGTGGCTGGACGGCAACGGCGCGGCCGCGATCAACAACCTGATGGAGGACGCCGCCACCGCCGAGATCTCCCGCTCGCAACTGTGGCAGTGGATGCACAACGGCGCGGACCTCGCCGACGGCACCCGCATCACGCGTGACCTGCTGGAACAGCTGATCCAGGCGGAGATGGACACGCTCGGGGCCGACTACGCGCCCGCCCGCAAGATCTTCGAGCAGGTCGCGCTGTCCGACGACTTCACCGAGTTCCTGACCCTGCCGGCCGGGGAGCTGATCGACTGATGCAGCCCGCCGGACCGGGAGAGATCGCCGGCGTGCCGCGTGACGCGGTCGTCCAGGTGCCCGAACGGGAGCTGGACCGCAGGCTGGCCGCGACCGACGGCCAACTGCGCGACCGGCGGCCGGACGAGCCGTCCGACCGCCAGCCGCTGCACACCGTGTACGTGCCCGCCGACCGGGTGCGCACCGGCCTCGCTCAGCGCTGGGGCGAGCAGGCCCTGGCCGCGCTGTCCGAGCACGGGCTGCCCTACCCGGAGCAGCTGCACGAGCGGATCGGGCGCAAGCTGTCCACCGAGCCGATCGAGGACCTGCGGGTGGACTTCGAGGACGGCTACGGCCGCCGCGAGGACCCCACCGAGGACGCGCACGCCCGCAGCGTCGCGGCGTTCCTGGCAGCGCGCCCGGCCCCGTTCACCGGCGTACGGATCAAGAGCCTGGAGCCCGACACCCGGCCCCGGGCGCTGCGCACGCTGGAACGGCTGCTCGACGCGCTCGGCGCGATTCCGCCGAACTTCGTGATCACGCTGCCGAAGGTCAGTTCGGTGGACCAGGTCGAGGCCCTGGTGTGGCTGTGCCGCCACCTCGAACCGGCCGCCGGTCAACTGCGCTTCGAGCTGCAGGTGGAGATGCCGCAGGCGATCCTGGGCCCGGACGGGACCTGCCCGCTGCCCGCGATGATCCACGCGTCGCAGGGGCGCTGCGTGGGCCTGCACTACGGCACGTACGACTACTCGGCGGCGCTCGGCATCGCGGCGGCGTACCAGTCGCTGGAGCATCCCGCCGCCGACCACGCCAAGCAGGTGATGCAGGTCGCGGCGGCGGGCACCGGGGTACGCGTGGTCGACGGCTCGACGAACGTGCTGCCGGTGGGCGACACCGCGGCCGTGCGCGCCGCCTGGGCACTGCACCTGCGGCTGGTCCGCCGCGGCCTGGAACGCGGCTTCTACCAGGGCTGGGACCTGCATCCGGCGCAGCTGCCGACGCGCTACGCGGCCGCGTACACCTTCTTCCGGGAGGGCGCGCCCGCGGCCGCGACCCGGCTGCGGGCCTGGCTCGACGGCCGCGACAGCGCCGCGCAGCGCGACAGCGGTGCCCGCGGCACCGGCTACCTGGACGAACCCGCGACCGCGCGGGCCCTGTCCGGCTTCCTGCGACGCGCCGCGGCGTGTGGCGCGCTGGATGTCGGCGAATTCGGTGTCGATCGATCTATGCTGGAAGCCTTGTGAACTACGATCTCATTCTGCGCTCGCACCGCACGCTCACCCCGGACGGGGAGCGGCCCGCCGACGTCGGCATCCGTGACGGAGTCATCGCGGCGGTCGCCGGTTTCCAGGCGCTGTCCGGCGACGACGTCATCGACCTGGGGGAGTGTGCGCTGCTGCCCGGCCTGGTCGACACGCACGTGCACGTCAACGAGCCGGGGCGCACCCAGTGGGAGGGCTTCGACAGCGCCACCCGGGCCGCCGCCGCGGGCGGTGTCACCACCATCGTCGACATGCCGCTGAACTCGGTCCCGCCCACGGTCGACGTGCAGGCGCTGCACGTCAAACGGGCCGCCGCGGTCGAGCAGTGCTTCGTGGACGTCGGCTTCTGGGGCGGCGCGGTGCCCGGCAACGCCGAGCAGCTGCCCGCACTGCACAGCCAGGGCGTGTTCGGGTTCAAGGCGTTCCTCATCGACTCGGGGGTGCCCGAGTTCCCGCCGCTGGACCCGGCCGGGCTGGAGGAGGCGCTCGGCGCGGTCGACGCGCTGTTCGTGCTGCACGCCGAGGACCCGTCGCTGGTGACCGAGGCGCACGGCGAGCACTTCGCCGACTTCGTCGCGTCCCGCCCGCCGCGGGCCGAGCGCCGGGCGGTGGCCGCCGCGATCGAGGCGGCCCGGCGTACCGGCGCGCGGGTGCACATCCTGCACCTGGCCGCCGCCGACGCGCTGCCGCTGATCGCCGCGGCCCGCCGCGAGGGCGTCCGGGTCACCGCCGAGACCTGCCCGCACTACCTCACCCTCGACGCGTCCCAGGTGCCCGACGGCGCGACGCAGTACAAGTGCTGCCCGCCGATCCGCGACAAGTCGCATCAGGACGCGCTGTGGCAGGCGCTGGCCGACGGCGTGATCGACTGCGTGGTGTCCGACCACTCGCCGTGCCCGCCCGAACTGAAGGCCGGCGACTTCGGCACGGCCTGGGGCGGCATCGCGTCGGTGCAGCTCGGGCTGCCGCTGATCTGGACCGCCGCCGCCAAGCGCGGGCACAGCCTCGCCGACGTGGTGCGCTGGATGGCCGGCAACACCGCCGACCTGGTCGACCTGCCCCGCAAGGGCCGCATCGCCGAGGGCGCCGACGCCGACCTGGTCGCCTTCGACCCCGACGCCGAGTTCACCGTCGACGCGACCCGGCTGCTGCACCGGCACCACGTCTCGCCGTACGACGGTATGCCGCTGCGCGGCGTCGTCCGCGACACCTGGCTGCGCGGCCGCCTCGCCGGCGTCGAGCCGATCGGCCGCCTGCTGCGCCCCGGAGGCGGGGCATGAGCGAGCGAATCAGCGTGCACGGCACCCATGCGCGCGACGAGCGCGGCGAGGAGCGGGCATGAGCTTCGAGGAGCTGCTCGATCTCGCTTCGCGGGCCGTCGGCGGCAGCGTCGTCGCCGCCAACGACGAGTTCTTCGCCGAGCGGGACAACCTGGTCAACCCGTGGGCGCCGACCTTCACCCCGCGCACCTTCGGCGCGAAGGGCCAGGTGTACGACGGCTGGGAGACCCGCCGCCGCCGCGAGCCCGGCCACGACCACGCCGTGGTCCGGCTCGGCGCGCCCGGCCACGTGCACGGCGTCGTCGTCGACACCGCGTTCTTCACCGGCAACTACCCGCCCGAGGCGACCGTCGAGGGCTGCCGGGTCACCGGCTACCCCTCGCCCGCCGAACTGGCCGACGCGGACTGGTTCCCGCTGGTCGAGCGCTCGCCGCTGCACGGCGACACCCGCAACCGCTTCCCGGTCGACGCCCGGCGGCTGGTCACCCACGTCCGGTTGACCATCCACCCCGACGGCGGCGTGGCCCGGCTGCGGGTGCACGGCGAGCCCGCCCCCGACCCGCGCCTGCTGCCCGACACCGTCGACCTGGCCGCAGCCGAGCTGGGCGGCCGCGTCGTCGACTGCAGCGACCGCTTCTACGGCTCGCCCGGCAACCTGCTGCTGCCCGGCCTGGCGGCCGTCATGGGCGACGGCTGGGAGACCCGGCGGCGGCGCGACGGCGGCAACGACTGGGTCGAGGTGCGGCTGGCCGCGCCCGGCGTGCTCCAGCTGGCCGAGCTGGACACCTCGCACTTCAAGGGCAACGCCCCCGGCTGGGCGGCGCTGACCGGCGGCGGCGGCGAACCGCTGCTGCCGCGTACCCGCCTGCAGCCCGACACCCGGCACCGGTTCCGGCTCACCCACGACTGGCCGGTCCACGGGGTACGCCTGGACATCTACCCCGACGGCGGTTTGGCCCGGCTGCGCCTGTACGGCAGCCTGACGGACTCCGCCCGGGACACGCTCGCCGCACCGTGGACGGATCAGGAGGCTGGGGGAGGCTGAGTCATGACGATCGGGGGTTTGCTGCTCGCGGCGGGGGCCGGGCGGCGGTACGGGATGCCCAAGGCGCTGGCCGTGGTGCCGGGCGACGGGGAGTTGATGGTGCGACACGCGCTGCGGACGCTGCGCGACGGTGACTGCGATCCGATCGTGGTGGTGCTCGGGGCGGGAGCCGGACGCGCCCCGGCGCTGCCCGGCGCGCACGTGGTGATCAACAAGGAGTGGCGGACCGGCATGGGCTCGTCCCTGCGGGCCGGGTTGGCGGCGCTGCCGCCGCAGGTGGACGCTGTAGTGGTGCTGCTGGTGGACACACCGGGGATCACCGCCGAGGCGGTGCGCCGGGTCGGGGCGGGCGCGGGCCCGGCCACGCTGCGCGTCGCCACGTACGGCGGGGACGGCGGGCATCCGGTGCTGCTGGGCCGCGACCACTGGGCCGGGGCGGCGGCGCTCGCCGTGGGCGACGTCGGGGCCCGGCCCTACCTGGCCAAGCACGACGTCGAGACGGTGCCCTGCGACGACGTCTCCGACGGTGCGGACCTGGACGTCCCCCATGCGTGACGTGCTCGACGACCTGCTGCGGGCCTGGGACGCAGGCGGCGTCTCCGGCGTGGCGACCGTGGTGCGCACCTGGCAGTCCGCGCCGCGGCGGCCCGGCGCGTCGATGCTCGTCGCGCCCGGTGGGGAAGCCGTCGGCAGCGTATCCGGCGGGTGCGTGGAAGGGGCCGTGTACGAGCTGGCCACCGAGGTCGCCGCCGACCCCCGGGCGCGGCCGCTGCTGCAGCGCTACGGCGTCAGCGACGACGACGCGTACGCCATCGGGCTGACCTGCGGCGGCATCATCGAGGTGTTCGTCGAGCAGGTGTCGCGCGAGACGTTCCCGCAGCTCGGGGAGGTCGTGTCGGCGGTCCGGGCGGGCCGCCCGGTGGCCGTGGCGACGTGCGTCGCACCAGCCGACTCGCCGCGCTTCGGGCGGCGGCTGATCGTCGAGGAGCACGGGACCGCGGGCACCTTCGGCTCCGCGCGCCTGGACGCCGCGGTCGCCGACGACGCCCGCGGGCTGCTGGCCGCCGGGCGCACCGGGATGCTGCACTACGGCCCCGACGGCGAACGCCGCGGCGACGAGCTGGCCGTGTTCGTCAACGCGTACGCCCCGCCCGCCCGCATGATCGTGTTCGGGGCGATCGACTTCGCCGCCGCCGTGGCCCGCATCGGCTCGTTCCTGGGCTACCACGTCACGGTCTGCGACGCCCGCGCCGTGTTCGCCACCCCGAAGCGCTTTCCGTCCGCCGACGAGGTCGTCGTCGAGTGGCCGCACCGCTACCTGGACGGCGAGGTCGCCGCCGGGCGGGTCGACGGGCGCACGGTGCTGTGCGTGCTCACCCACGACCCGAAGTTCGACGTGCCGCTGCTGGAACTGGCGTTGCGGTTGCCCGTGGCGTACGTCGGCGCGATGGGCTCCCGCCGCACTCACTCCGACCGGCTGGCCCGGCTGCGCGAGGACGGCCTGACCGACGCCGAACTCGGCCGCCTGCGCTCGCCCATCGGCCTGGACCTGGGGGCGCGCACCCCGGAGGAGACCGCGGTCAGCATCGCCGCCGAGATCGTGGCCCTGCGCTGGGGCGGCACCGGCGCGATCCTGTCCGACGCGGCCGGCCCGATCCACCGCGCGAGCCCGCTGGGCCACTGACCTCACAGCGCCGCACCCGTTGCCGCGCGGGAGCGCGTTGAGCCTGCCGGCGCAGATGCCCCGAGCCCGGTCAGGCGTGCCGGTTCGCGTCGAGGTAGGCCTGCACCACCTCGGCGCGAATGCGTCCGCGCTCGTTGACCGCGATGCCGTTGCCGCGCGCCCAGGCCCGTACCTCGGCCTGGCTGGGCTGAGCCGGGCGCTCCCTGACCGCGACGGGAGGCGTCGCCGGTCGCTCGGGAACGGCGGGCGGGGCGAGTCCCTCCGGCGGCGCGGCGGTCGGCAGTGCGACCGGCGGGACCGTGTCGGGGAGGTCGCCGGTCAGCAGCGGGGACGACCATCGGTGCCGCACCATCGCCTCGTACGCGGGCAGCAGGGCCTGCGCGAAGTCCACGCCGGCCCCGATGGTGACCCCGACCGGGCCGAGGCGCTGCAGCAACCGGGTCATCGCGGTCGGGTCGGCCGGCGGCGGCTCGGGCAGCGGCCCGGCGGTCCAGAACCCGCGCAGCTCGTCGGCTTCGCCGCCGTCGTCGCCCATGCCGCCCGCCTGCCCGGCGCGGTGCGCTCGCAGCGCGTCGAGCAGCTCGGCGCGGGGCATGCCGCGCCAGTGCAGGATGACGAACGGGTCCTCGTCGAACAGCTCGGCCAGCAGGTAGCACACCGCCGCCGCGTGCTTGCACGGGTTGCCCCAGTCCGGGCACGAGCACTCCAGGTCGAGCTGCCGCATGGCCGGGAACAGCGCCAGGCCCAGCGGCTCCAGCACCTGCTCGACGTCCTCCGGCATCCGCCCGTCCAGCAGCTCGGCGGTGTACCCGGCCCGCTCGGCCAGCGCGCCGACGGCCCGCCGCCAGTCGGCCGGGGTGAACGGCGCCGTGGCCACGGTGACCGTGTACGGCTCCCGCCGCGAGCCCTGCACCTGCGCCGCCACCTCGCCAGGCGCGATGGTCATCGCGAGCACCTGGCCGGAACGCGCGTACGACTTGCCGCGGCTGAGCCGGCTCGCGGTCTCCGGCGACTCGATGGCCTTCAGGAAGCGCCGCGACCACCAGGTCGTGGCGATGTCGCCGCGCCGGCTGCGCGCCCGGATGCCGTCTGCGGGCAGCCGGGGCTGCGCGGTGGGGAAGCCCCGCCCCCAGGTGTCCTCGTCGTGACGTGCCATGCCTCGCCCCTACTCGACGACCGCGTCGCGGTTCAGCGAGACGAGGTCGCGCAGCGCGTCGGTGGACAGCTCGGTCAGCCACGCCTCGCCGCTGCCGACGGTCGCCTCGGCGAGGGCCTTCTTCTGCTCCAGCACCGCGTCGATGCGCTCCTCCAGGGTCCCGGCGCACATCAGCTTGCGCACCTGCACGTTGCGCCGCTGCCCGATGCGGAACGCCCGGTCGGTGGCCTGGTTCTCCACGGCGGGGTTCCACCAGCGGTCGACGTGGATGACGTGGTTGGCCGCGGTCAGGTTCAGCCCGACCCCGCCGGCCTTGAGCGACAGCACGAACAGCCCCGGCCCGCCCTCGCCCTGGAACGCGGCGACCATGCCGTCGCGGGTCTTCCGGTCCACGCCGCCGTGCAGGAACGGCACCGGCTGCCCGAAGACGGCCGACAGGTGCTCGGACAGCATCCCGCCGAACTCGGCGAACTGCGTGAACAGCAGCGCCTTCTCGCCCGCGGCGAGCACCTCCTCGCAGATCTCCTCGACCCGCGCCACCTTGCCCGACCGCCCGGCGATCCGGGAGCCGTCCTTCAGCAGCTGGGCGGGGTGGTTGCAGACCTGCTTCAGCTTCGTCAGGGTGGCCAGGATCAGCCCCCGGCGGTCGATGCCGTCGGCCTGCTCGACCTGGATCATCATGTCGTCGAGCACCGCCTGGTAGAGCGAGGCCTGCTCGCGGGTCAGGTTGCAGGCCACCGTCATCTCGATCTTGTCGGGCAGGTCGGAGATGATGCTCGGGTCGGTCTTGACCCGGCGCAGCATGAACGCCCCGGTCACCTTGCGCAGCCGCGCGGCCGCCTGCTCGTCGCCGTCGCGTTCGATCGGCACCGCGAAGCGCCGTTTGAACGACTCCGCGCTGCCCAGCAGCCCGGGGCTGGCGAACTCCATGATCGAGTGCAGATCGGCGAGCCGGTTCTCGACCGGGGTGCCGGTCAGTGCGATCCGCCGCGGGGCGGGCAGCGCCCGGATCGCCCGCGACTGCTTGGCCGCCGCGTTCTTGATCGCCTGCGCCTCGTCCACCACGATGCGCCGCCACCCGACCTCGGCCAGCTCCTGCTGGTCCCGCAGCGCCAGGCTGTACGTGGTCAGCACCAGGTCCACGCCCGCGACCGCCTCCCGGAACTGCTCGCCGGTCAGCCGCTCCGCGCCGTGGTGCACGTGCACGGCCAGCTTCGGCGCGAACTTCGCCGCCTCCCGCTGCCAGTTCGCGACCAGCGACATCGGGCAGACCAGCAGCGTCGGGCCCAGCCCCGCAGCCTGCCGGCGTTCGTTCTCCAGCAGCGCCAGGACCTGGATGGTCTTGCCCAGGCCCATGTCGTCGGCCAGCACCGCGCCCGAGCCGAGCGCGTCCATGAACGACAGCCAGCCCAGCCCGCGCTCCTGGTAGGGGCGTAACCGCGCGCCGAACCCCTCCGGCGTCGGCAGCGCCTGGAAGCTCCCGGCCGGGCCGCCGGCCAGCAGCTCGCCGAGCCAGCCCGTGGCGGCCACGCCGACCATCGGCAGCCCGGTGTCGGCGCCCTCGCCGAGCAGGCCCGCACGCAGCACCTCACGAGCGGTCATCTGGCGCCGCCCTGACCTGCCGAGCTGCTTGAGCCCGGCGGCCAGCCGCGCCTGGTCCACCTCGACCCACTGGCCCCGGATCCGGACCAGCGGCGACTTCGCCTCGGCGAGCGCCGCCAGCTCCTGCTCGGTGAGCACCTCGTCGCCGAGGGCCACCTGCCAGGCGTACTCGACCAGCTGGCCCATGCCGAGCTGGGACTCCTTGGCGACGATGCCGGGCTGTGGCGGCGTCTGCGCGCTCAGGCGCAGCCCGAGCCGTGGCCGTGGGCCGCTCCACCAGGCGGGCAGCAGCACGCCGACGCCGGCGGCGGTCAGCGCGGCGGCGTGCCGGCGCAGGAAGATCAGCGCGTCCTCGCCGTCCAGCGCCATGCCGACCGGCGCGGCCTGCCGCAGCACCCGCGCCAGCGGCGGGTAGTGCTGCGCGGCCCGGCCGAGCCCGGCCAGCAGCGCGGCCTGGGGGTCGACCCCGGCCTCGGCGAACAGCAACGCGTTGCCGTCCAGCCGCCACACCTCGTCCGCCCCGGCGACCAGCGACGGGTCCTCGTGCGACTGCAGCAGCAGCTCCAGCCGCCAGAT
Organism: Catellatospora sp. NPDC049111; assembly: GCF_040648615.1. Lineage (NCBI taxonomy): Bacteria > Bacillati > Actinomycetota > Actinomycetes > Micromonosporales > Micromonosporaceae > Catellatospora > Catellatospora sp. NPDC049111. Next base: position 172,584 of record NZ_JBEZEB010000011.1, read on the forward strand.
GCCGCCCTCGTCGGCCTGCTCAGCCGCGACGCCCGGCCGGATCGCGGGCCTCGGCTCGGCGGTCGGGTCAGCCTGCTCTGCCAGGTCGTCGGGCTCGGCGGTGTCGCCAGGGGCGACCAGGCGCAGGCAGGTGCGCACCAGCCCGCCGGTCCGGGCCCGGCCACCGGCCCGCCACGCGTCCAGGGCCTCCGACAGTCGGTTGGCCTCGTACGGGTTGAGCTGCTCGGGGTCGATCACGTTCACGGTGGAGGTGAGCGCCCTGAGCACCTGCTCGGCGGCCAGCGTCTGGCGGGTGACCCGGCCCCGGCGCTCGCCGAGCAGGGTCGGGCCCTGCCCCGCCACCACCTCGTTGGCCAGCGCGTCCACCATCGAGTCGAGCGCCGCGTCGAACACCGCGTCAGCGGGCGCGAGGGCGACCTCGTCGTCGTACAGCCAGCACCGGAACGCGGGCGGCATCGCCGCCAGCAGCGGGATGCGTACGGCCGCGACCTGCAGCGACGACGCCGCCCGCCAGTCGGCGAACCAGTACTCGTCCTCTTCCTCCCAGCTCAGTGCCGGCGTGACCAGCCCGCTGCCGACCAGGTGAGCGGCGGTGCGGGCCAGCGCGGTCGCGAAGCGCACGGTCGCCCCGCCGACCGGGGCGAGGCCGGGCAGCAGCCGTAGCGCCGCCGCTGCGTCCACCCGCAGCGTGGGCACGAGGAACGGAGCCAGCCGGTCGGGTTCCGCGCCCGTGCCGAGCTCCGCGGACGGCGTCGGCCGGTTGTGCTGTGCGGGCAGGGCGAGCACCGACCAGCCGGTGTACTCGGCGACGTCGCCTGCCGCGCCCAGCGCCTTGCCCAGGTCCTCGGAGGCCACCGCGAACGGATGCAACCCCGGCCCGCGGGTCCGGCGACGCCCCCGCTGCGTGGGAAGGGTGGCTTGCAGGTTCGCGTCCTCGGCCCAGAACTCCCAGCTGCCGTCACCGCTGTACACGCAGTGCGCGACCAACACGTGTGCCTCCGGGTTCGGGAACGGGCAGACCGCCGCCGATCCTCTCACGTCCGCGGCCGCCACCTGCCACACCACCGCTACCAGCCGCAACCTCGGTCGGGATCCCGACCGGGGCTACGATGACCGGATGTCGATCGACGTGGCGGACGCGCCGGAGCGCGAACGGTTCGAGGCCCGTGACAGCGCGGAGCAGACGGTGGCCGGGTTCATGACGTACCAGCTCACCGGCAAGGTCATCGTGTTCACCCACACCGAGGTGTCCCCGGCGTACGAGGGCCAGGGGGTGGGCAGCAAGCTGGCCCGCACCGTGATGGACGACTCCCGGGCCAAGGGCCGCACCGTGGTGCCGATCTGCCCGTTCCTGGCCGGCTGGCTGGAAAAGCACCCCGAATACGCCGACATCACCGCCCACGGCACCAAGCGCGTCAAATGAGTCGGCCCGGTCGGCGGCGGTCGGTGGTCAGATCGGGGGCCACGGGATGGCGTGGCGGTCCTCGGGGGGCTGGGGGAGGCGGCCGTCGGCGACGAGCTGCTTGATGCGGGTGCCGACGGCATCGACCTCCGCCGTGGTCAGCAGGTCGTCGAGCACACCCGGGTCGAACGCGCGCAGCGCCGCGGCGACCTCCGGCGGCACCGCCCGTCCCGCGAACCCCCACAGCACCGTGCGCAGCTTGTCCTCGGTGTGGAAGCAGATGCCGTGGTCGACGCCGTACAGCCGCTGATCCGGGGTGGCCAGCACGTGGCCGCCCTTGCGGTCCGCGTTGTTGATCACCGCGTCGAAGGCGGCCAGCCGGGCCAGCCGCGGGTCGTCGGCGTGTGCCAGCAGGTACGGCCGCCCGTCCTCGTCCTGCGCGGCCGCGATGGGCAGCCAGCCCTGCGGCAGCTCGTCGGCGGGCACGAAGTCCACCGGCGGCTCGACCGTCTCGTCCAGCCACAGCTGGCACGAGCCCGGCCCGAGCGGCCCGTCCCGCATGACCGTGGGCGGCACCAGGTCCCACCCCAGCGACTCGCTCACCGTGTACGCGGCGACCTCGCGGGCGGCCAGCGTGCCGTGTGGGAAGTCCCACAGCGGGCGCTCGCCGCGCACCGGCTTGTACACCGCCCGCACCGACCGCCCGCCGCCGGACAGGATCACCCGCAGCGTCGTGTTGGAGGCCTCGACCAGCCGGCCCTCGATCTCCATCTCGGCGTCACGGAGCAGCGTGCCGAGCTCGGTCCGGCCGTCGCCGGAGCGGGCCTGCCGGCCGGGGCCCCGGGACAGGTCTTGATCACCGGCGCTGCCGGTGTGCGTCTGGTCGCCGGTGGGAGGGATGGCTGACCTCACCTTCGGATGGGACTGCGTGCCATCCGGTGACGCTACTCCGCCACCGGACGTTCTCACCTGCGGTGATAGCCGTTGTGACGGGGGCACAGGTGCCCGGCCGGGTCCAGCGGCTGCCCGCACAGCGGGCACGGGGGCCGGCCCGCGGCCACCACCCGCTTGGCGCGGTCGATGAACTGCCGCACCTCCGCCGGGGTCAGCCGCACCCGCAGCCGGTCGAGATCGTCGGAGATCTCCGGCGTCGCGTCCTCGTCTTCGTCCTCGTCGTCGGCCGTCTCGGTCTCGGCGTCGAACTCGGCCTCCTCGGCCGCGATCGCCTCGATGATGACCGTGCTGGTCTCGACGTCGAAGGCCAGCCCCAGCGTGCCGACGCGGAACTCCTCGTCGACGGGGGTGTCCAGCGGCTCGTTGTCGGCAGGCCCCTCGGCTGAGGCGGGCAGTTCCGCCCCGAACCGCTGATGCGCCTCGGCGAGCAGCTCTTCGAGCTTCTCCGCCAGCAGCGCGACCTGCATCTTCTCCAGCGCCACACTGACCAGGCGGCCGCCGCCGCGAGCCTGCAGATAGAACGTGCGCTCGCCCGGCGGACCCACCGTACCGGCGACGAACCGCTCGGGCGGTTCGAATGCGTACACCTGATGGGTCATACCTGCGACCCTAGCGTCACGTCCGCGCCAGCGGGTAACCGCGCAAGGGGAGATCCGCTCTCGGCATAAAGCTGGTTAGGCTGGCGCCATGGAAACGTGGTCCGGTCTTGACATCCCGCGCCTGCCCGGCGCCGGACAGCCGCTGGCGCTGTTCGACTCCGCTCGCCAGGGCGCCTTCCCGAGCCGCCCGGTGGGCGGTCACGCGACGATGTACGTCTGCGGCATCACGCCGTACGACGCGACCCATCTGGGCCACGCGGCGACCATGATCACATTTGACCTGGTGAACCGGATGTGGCGTGACGCCGGGCACGACGTCGTCTACGTCCAGAACGTCACCGACATCGACGATCCGCTGCTGGAGCGGGCCGCCCGCGACGGGGAGGACTGGAAGGTCCTCGCCATGCGCGAGACGGCCCTGTTCCGCGAGGACATGGAGGCCCTGCGGATCATCCCGCCGAGCCACTACGTCGGCGCGGTCGAGTCGATCCCCGTCATCGCCGAGCGGGTCGTCGACCTGCTCGACCGGGGTGCGGCGTACCGGCTGGAGGACGGCACCGGCGACGTCTACTTCGACATCAGCGCCGCGCCCCGGTTCGGGTACGAGTCGAACCTGTCCCGCGAGCAGATGCTGGCCTTCTTCGCCGAGCGCGGCGGCGACCCGGAGCGTGCCGGCAAGCGCGACGCCCTCGACCCGCTGCTGTGGCGCGGCCGCCGCGACGGCGAGCCGTCCTGGCCCGGCGGTGTGCTCGGGGCGGGCCGCCCCGGCTGGCACATCGAGTGCGCCGTGATCGCCCTGGAGCTGCTCGGCGAGACCATCGACGTGCAGGGCGGCGGCAACGACCTGCTGTTCCCGCACCACGAGTGCAGCGCCGCGCACGCCGAGGTGCTCACCGGCAAGGCCCCGTTCGCGGCGCACTACGTGCACGCGGGCATGATCGGCCTGGACGGCGAGAAGATGAGCAAGTCGCGCGGCAACCTGGTCTTCGTGTCCCGCCTGCGCTCGGACAAGGTCGACCCGATGGCGGTCCGCCTGGCCCTGCTCGGCGACCACTACCGCGCCGACCGCCAGTGGACCGACGAGGTCTTCGCGACCGCCGCACACCGTCTGCGCCGCTGGCGCCAGGCCGCCAAGTCCGCCACGGCCCCCTCGGGAGCCGACCTCCTCGCCGGCGTACGCGCCAAACTCGCCGAGGACCTGGACACCCCCGGCGCCCTGGCCCTCATCGACGCCTGGGCCGACGACACCCTCGCCGGCGTGGGCACCGACCGCCAAGCACCCGCCCTCATGACCGAAACCCTCGACGCCCTCCTCGGCATCAAGCTCTGACCTCCACCCGCCGCCCACCCGCGCGTGCATCATGATCGTTCGACTTGCCTGGCACCTGTGCGTATCTTGAGGCCGGATGCGCACAGGTGCCAGGCAAGTCGGAGGACCTTGGTGCGGATCGCGCCCCGGCTCGGCCGCTCCGGACGGCGGTCAGCGGGGCAGGTGAGCGTCGGGCGCAGGTCAGGCGCGAGGGCGGGGCTGGGGGCGCGGGCGTACGGCGGCGCGGGACGGGCGCTGCGGCGGGGCCTGGCGCGGCCGGGCGGGGCGGGCCGACTGCCCGGCCTGCCGCCGCAACGTCAGCGCGACGTGGCCCAACCGCGCGGCCAGGGCGAACACGCCCAGGGTCAGCGCGCCGAGCAGCAGCACACCCGTGCTGGGCACGCCGTCGGCGATGCCGACCACCAGCACGCCGAGCAGGGCGAGTCCGATCACGAGCACGACCAGGGCGCCGAGCAGAGCCACGAACGCCTGCGGAGAGCGGGCCGCCGCGCCGTCCGGCCGGTTCCCGGCACCCCGCTGTGCTCCGTCGGAGGATCGGCGAAGGGTCATACAACCATCCTTGCGGCGAACGCGCGGGTGCGCAGGCGAAAAGGTGTCGGGCACCCGACAACCCGCAGATTAGCCCAGGACAAGCCCAGGATCGCTATCTCCGTCCAGGTCGGCGTCCGGGCGTGGCGTGGGCACCCGGTATTCCTCCGTCAGTGTCGTCATCGGCCCCGGCCACGTCGCCTGCGCCACCTCGATCACCTTGTGCTCGCCGTCGTAGGCGACGTGCAGCAGGTGCAGCACCGGCGTGTCCGGCCGGATCTGCAGCGTCTCGGCCTCCTCACGGGTGGGCAGCCGGGCGGTGATGGTGTCGGTCGCGGTGACGTAGCGGCGGCCGGTGACCTCCTCGACCTCCTGGTAGAGCGGGCGGCCGAAGGACTCCAGGCGCTCCAGCGAGGTGCCCGCGGCGTCCTGCGGCCGCAGCCAGGCCGCGCCGACCTCGACCACGGCGTCCTGCGTACGCACCAGGTGCCGGCGCACCACCAGCAGGGTCGAGTCCGGCACGCCGTACGCGTCGGCGACCTCCGCCGGCGGGACCGACCGGGTCACCTCGGTGAGCTGCTGGCGGTACCGGGCCGCCAGGTCGGCGTGGTAGCCGCGGTGCGCGCCGTAGCGGCCCCGCGACAGCCGGTTGAGCCGCCGCCGGGTGCCTCGCACGTACGTCCCGGAGCCCGGCTTGGTGATCAGCAACCCCTCGACGCGCAGCTGATCGATGGTGCGCTGCACGGTCTGCTTCGCCACGCCGAACATCTGCGCCAGCGCCGGAATCGACGGCAGCTGCTCCCCGGCGGCCCAGTCGCCTCGTCTGATCTTCGCGCGCAGCTGGGCGGCGATCTGCCGGTGCGGATGTTCCGCCGCGCCCGGATTGATCCCGCCGAAGCCCGTCTCGGTCATGAGGCGATCATGCCGCACAAATGTCCGAATACCTAGCGCCCTAGGAAGCCCCAACGCGGCGTGTCACCCGCCACACCGCCCCCTCCAAGCCGCAACTCTTAAAAAGTCGCGGCTTCAGAGCACGCCGAAAGGCGCAACTTTTTAAGAGTTGCGCCTGGTGGTGGGGCGGGGTGGGGCAGGTGGGTGGGTGGGTGGGTTACCAGGTGCCGTGGGTGGGGCCGGGGGAGCCGCCGCGGCGGCGGAGGTACTTCTCGAACTCGACGGCGATCTCGTCGCCGGACAGCGGCTTGGCCACGTCGCCGGCCCGCTCCTCCAGGTCGCGGAGGTACTCGGCCAGTTCGGCGTCCTGGGCGGCCGCGGCGCGGACCCGGTCCTCCCACTCGGCGGACTCCTCGGCCAGGTCCAGCATCGGCACCGGCAGGTCGAGGACCTCCTCGATGCGGTGCAGCAGGGCGAGCGTGGCCTTCGGGCACGGCGGGTTGTTCGCGTAGTGCGGCACGTGCACCCAGAACGACATCGCGTCGAGCTCGGCGCGCGACGCGCTGTCCTGCAGCACCCCGACGATGCCGGTCGGTCCCTCGTACCGCGTGGGGGTGAGCTGGATCTTCTCCTCGCCGGCGTGCTTGCCGGTCACCGTGCCGCTGATCGGCAGCGGCCGGCTGTAGGGCACATCGGCCAACAGGGCGCCCAGCAGCACGATCTTCTCGATGGCGAGGCTGTGGCAGATCTCCAGGATCTCGTTGCAGAACGTACGCCAGCGCAGGCTCGGCTCGATGCCGCGGATCAGGACCACGTCGTGCTGCGCCCCGGGCGGCGAGGCGACCATGAACTTGGTGCTCGGCCACTCGATGCGCCGCGTGTCGTCGACCAGGGTGATCAGCGGCCGGTTCACCTGGAAGTCGTAGAACTCCTCCGGGTCCACGGATGCCACCTCGCGCGCGTCCCATACCTGCTCGAGGTGCTCGACCACGGCAGTGGACGCGTCAGCGGCGTCGTTCCACCCCTCGAAGGCGGCGATGGCGACGGGGGAACGCAGGACAGGAAGGCCGTCGAACTCGGTCACGCCTGTCAGCCTACGGCGCTGCGCCGGATCGTCCAGGCGGGTCGGGTCCGCAAGCGTGTCGCAAAGCGCCGGTACGCAGGGCACTGCCCGCGGGCCTGTGGCGCGGGACACGCGGTACGCAGGTCAGTTCGGTGTGGCTTCTTCCGGTGTGCTCAGCTCCGCGAGCCGCTGCAGGGTGCGCTTGAAGGCGCGGTAGTCGTCCTGCCCGACGGCTTCGGCGAGCCGCTGCTCGACGCCGGCCATCGCCTCGTCGCCCGCCCTCATCGCGGCGAGACATCGGCTACGGCGCGGAGCGTCCCGGCCCATTGTCGAACGGACATGCGATCGGACATCTAACAGCAGTACACGGCACCAACCGGTTCACTCATAATACTGGGTATTGCTGGTAAATACTGGAATGCTGTAGGGTGAGCTGGTGACGGTGACCGAGTCTCTTCGGCATCGCCAACGCTGGCTGTTGCCGCGGTGGGCGTCGGTGGTGGTGGTGCTGCTGGTCGCGGCGCTGTCGGGGCACAGGCGGACCATCTGACGTTGGCTCAACGTGGACCAGGCTTGCCGGGCGCGGCTTGCGGCGCTGGTCCTCGATCGACTGTCGTGTCTGGGGAGTCCGTGGGCTTCCCGGCGGATGGCCGGCCGATCAGACGGTGATGGTTCATCTGGAAGGGCATCGCCTGCGTGCACTGATGGGCGACTTTCGGCCCAGGGCGACCTGGGCGAAGGTGAAAGGGTCGGAGATGTCGTATCTTGCCGTGACGCGCCGTGGGATTGCTCGGCTCGGCACCTGGGTTCGGTGACGGCTGCAGGTTTCGGGTGCTTGCGGGTGTGTTTCGCGTCCGGGTGTTCCTGTCGGTTCTTGGTCGAGCTTCGGCCATGTGTTTTGCGGACTTACCAAAGGGTGGTAGATCGTGGGTCTGTACACCGTCTTCGCGGATTGGGCGAGGCGTCACGGCGTTGATTCAGCCGTGCTCAGTTTCGGGTCGTTGCCGGCGGATCAGGTCGAGAAGTTTCGCGCCCAGTTCGAGGCGGACAAAGCGAAGGTGCAGGCCGGCGGCCCGCCGATCATCACGGCGGGGTCGGACGACTGGTACAGCGGGCCCGGCGAGTCCGACCGTTACTGGCTGGCGCTCAAGAACCGTTTCGAGGGCGACGGCTGGCCGTCCGAACGGGTTTCCTCAGTCGACCATTCGTCCAGCACTGTGGTGGCTCACACACCTCGGCCGGACCGTACCCACTGGGATTCCAAAGGCCTGGTCGTCGGATACGTGCAGAGCGGTAAGACGACGAACTTCACTGCCGTCATTGCGAAACTGGCGGACGTGCAGTACCGGCTCGTCATCGTGTTGTCCGGTATCCACAACGGGCTCCGTCGTCAGACGCAGGTCCGTCTCGACCAGTACCTGAAGGATCTCAACCCCGATCGTTGGGTGACGCTCACGGAGGAGTCCCGCGACTTCGTGAAGCCGGCGCACGACGTTGCGGCTGTGCTCAGCGCGGAGAAGACGGTTCTGGCGGTCGTGAAGAAGAACGCCGCGGTGCTGGGCAAACTCATCAAGTGGCTCGACACTCCGAACGGGCGCAAGGCGCTCGAGTCGGCCGCGGTCCTGGTTGTCGACGACGAGGCTGATCAGGCCTCGGTGGCCACGGGCCGGATCAACCCCCTCATCCGCAGACTGTTGAGCCTGATGCCGCGCTCCACCTACGTCGGCTACACCGCGACGCCGTTCGCCAACGTGTTCGTGGACCCCACGCAGGACGACATGTACCCGAAGTCGTTCATCCTCAATTTGCCGCGTCCGGACGGCTACTTCGGCCCCGAGACGATCTTCGGGCGTGACTCGGTGGAGTCCGAGGCGGCCGACGAGCAGGGCCCGCCGGACGGCTACGACATGGTTCGTTACATCGCCGAGGATGACGTCCCGCTGCTGCGCCCGGGCAGCAAGGAGCCGCCGGAGGGGTTCACCCCGACGATGATCGACGAGCTTGTGACGTCGGTCCGTTGGTTCTGGCTGGCCACCGCCGCTCGCCGTGCTCGCGGTGACCACGGCCACAGCACGATGCTCATCCACACCTCGGTCAAGATCGCGGTCCACGAGAGCTATCGAGCGCCCCTGGAGGGGCTGCAGCGCAGGGCTCTGGCCGGTCTTGCCTCCGGCCGTGCCGAGATCATCGACGAGTGGCGCGAGCTGTGGGAGCTTGAGTCGTCCAGGGTGCCTGCGGAGGACTTCGACCGTAAGCAGAACTCGTTCGACGAGGTGTTGCCTCATCTGGATGAGGTCATCTCCGCCACGAGGATCGTCCTGGACAACTATCGCAGCCAGGACCGGCTCGACTATTCCGATCCGTCGGTGGTCGCCATCGCGGTGGGCGGTAACACGTTGTCGCGCGGTCTCACCCTCGAAGGGCTCGTGGTGAGCTTCTTCGTCAGAGGCGCAACGGCGTACGACACGCTGCTGCAGATGGGCCGCTGGTTCGGGTACCGGACCGGGTTCGAGGACCTGCCGAGGATCTGGATGACGCCGAGTCTGGCTGCGGCGTTTCGCCACCTGGCGACCGTCGAGTACGAGATGCGCGACGACATCGACCGTTACCAGCGGGAGAACCTGACCCCGACCCAGGTGGCGGTCAGGATCCGAACGCATCCGGCACTGCGGATCACAGCGAAAATGGGCGCCGCCCAGCCCGCGTTCATCTCCTATGCCGGTCGCCGACTGCAGACCCGATACTTCCATCGCGATGACACCGAGTGGCTGGAAGGCAACCTGCAGGCTGCGGAGAGTCTGGTTCAGGACGCGGTTCTGCGCGGTGGGCTGGAGAACGAGAACGTGGGCTCTGCCCGCCTGATCCGGGATGTTCCTGTGTCGCTGGTGAAGCAGTTCCTGTCGCGTTACCAGGTGCACGAGGACTCCCCGGACCTCGACCCGACGCTCATGGTCAAGTACATCGACCAGCAGCTGACGAGCGATCCGCCGAGTCTGGCGACCTGGTCGGTGGCCGTCGTCATCGGCGAGGGCGGTTCGGCGAAGCTCGGTGGCCTTGACGTTAACTACTCGGTCCGTTCCCGGCTGGCCGACGGTCAGCTCGAACGGGCCGACATCAAGACGCTGATGAGCAAGCAGGATCGGGCGCTGGACCTCGGAATCACGCCGGCAGAGGCCAGGGCGAAAAGCGAGAGCGAGCTCGTCGCGTTGCGCAACGCGGACCCGGTGTGCCGCGACCGTGGACTTCTGGTCCTGTATCTGATCGATCCGACCAGTGAGCCCGTGAACCAGAAGCAGGGCGCCGACGCAACGCGTACTGCGCTTGGAGCGGTGGGGCCGGTGGTCGGGATGGGCATCACCTTCCCAGGCGATGTCCGGACCAAGAGCATCCAGGCGACCCATGTCGCGGTGGACCTCACCGACGTGGAGAGCGAGAACGTCGACGAGGCCTTGGACGTCGACACCGAGGAGATGTCTTGACGGACCTGGAAGCGAGCATGCTTGATCGGGCGTGGGCGGTCCTGACGCCGCCGCGTGTGCAGGAATTCTCCTCGTTCCCGCTCGAGGTCGTGTGTGGTGGCGAGCCGTGCCGGGTGGCGCTGGACGGTACGGGTGCCCGTCACCTTCTGGTTCCCGCAGGGGAGGAGGCCGTTGCGGTCGATCCCCGCCCGGCCGTGCTCGGGCTGGCGATCCGCAAGCTCCGTTTCGAGGGTCCGCCGGTCGTGTATGTCGATGTGTCCTGCACCGAAGCGGATCTGTTCGCCGAGTTCGACGAGATCGTGACCGACGTGTTGGAGGCCGTGTCGGGCGCCCAGCGGCCCGCGTCGGCGGCGATCGGTGCCGTCACGCGGTGGCGGCGGCTGTTCCGCAGCCGTCTGGTCCGTGGTTTGTCGTACCAGGCCAAGGTGGGGCTGTTCGCCGAGCTCTCGGTTCTGTCGGCGCTTGTCGCCGCGGATGCGGGGTTCCCTGTCCAGGCGTGGCGGGGGCCGCTCAACGAGCCACACGATTTCGAGGCACCGGCCTGCTGCCTGGAGGTGAAGGGGCTGAGCGCAGGCAGCGACGGCGTTGTCATCCACGGGTTGGAGCAGCTGAACACTCATGACGGCCGCCGCTTGGAGCTGGTCATGCTGCGGGTGGTGGAGGACCCGGAGGGGCGCCGCCTGGGTGATCTTGTCGCCGACCTGCGTGATGTCGTGTCGTCACGTGTCGATCTCCGATCCCGGCTGTCGGCGGCAGGCTGGTCGGAGCAGCCCGACCGGCCCGATGTCGACACGTTCTCCATCGAAGAGGTGTTCAGGCTCGAAGTCGGGGCCGGCACGCCGCGGCTCGTTCCGTCATCGCTGGTCACCGGGTCACTTCCGTACGGCGTCGGGGACTTGGACTATCGGATCGACCTTGCGCCGCTGCTGTCGCTGACCGTGGGGGCTTCGCTGGCCGAGATAGCAGAGGAGGCCGTTCGTTGAGCGCCCGATGGTGGTCACAACCGTTCGCGCCGGAGGGTTCGGCTGCCGCCGAGGGCATCGTCAAACAGCTGGGCCGACCTTCGCTCGACCCGTTGACGGTGCTGGTTCGGGAAGCCGCGCAGAACAGCTGGGATGCACACCTCCCCGACGGCGTGGTCGACTTCGGCGTCGACGTGCGGGTGCTGGGCGACGCGGCCGACGCCTGGCGGCGGTTTTTGATGCCCGGGCCTGCGGGGGAGTCGAACGTCGAACTCGACAAGGCGCTGCGGCCCGACTCGGTCGTGTTGGTCATCTCCGATCGCAACACCGCCGGGCTCGGCGGTCCGCTGCGTGCCGGCGAACGGGCCCGTGAGGGGCAGACCCCGGATTTCGTGCAGTTTCTGCGCAATGTCGGCGAGCCGAGCGATCACAAGTTCGGCGGTGGTACCTACGGGTTCGGCAAGGCCATCTTCTACCGGCTCAGCCGGGCGGGCGCGATCCTGGTCGACACGAACACCGCCGAGGGTGGCCCGAACGGGCGGCGCCTGATGGGTGCGGCGCTGGGCCACAGTTGGTATCAGGGTGATCAGCGTTTCACCGGCCGGCACTGGTGGGGCCAGGTGGCGCCGGACGGAGTGCCGGACCCGATTCTTGGCGCCGCGGCTGATGTCGTCGCGGGTGCCCTGGGTTTGCCAGGGTTCGCTGACGGCCGTACCGGCACGGACATCGTGATCCTGGCCGCCGACCTTGGGCTGACGGGGCCGGAGTCGGATGCCCGGGAGCGCAGCCCGCACGAGGCAGCGACGTTCCTCGCATCGTCGATTCTGTGGAACCTCTGGCCGAAGATGATCAGGGATGAGCAGGGCCGTCACATGCGCTTCTGTGTGGGTGTCGACGGTTCCGCGGTCCCGGTTGCCGACCCCGGCGGCTTCGACGAACTGGCACCGTTCGTCGAGGCTATGCAGGAAGTCCGGGCGGGCAGGGCAGCGGTCTATTCGCGCACGGTTCCGCCGAGGATCGGCGGTTCGTTTGCGATGGCGCTGGGAGCCGCGGGCGGTGATGTCGGGACGCGGGCTCTGGTCGCCGCGGCCAAGCCGTTTGAGGGACCGTCGCGCCACGTCGCCCGTATGCGTGTCGCGGAGCTGGTCGTGGACTATCTGCCGGGTTCGCCGCATCCGGATTCGCGCCTGGCCTACGGAGGTGTATTCAAGGCGTCGGAGGATGCCGACGCGCTGTTCGCTTCTGCCGAGCCGCCGACGCATGACGACTGGGTGCCGAAGGGCCTGACCGGTGCGGCCCGGGGTGTTGTGCTGGGCGCGCGTGCCTTCGTGCAGAAGCAGTTGGAGGAGAAGCTCGGCCTGGGCCCTCAGTCGGGCGGTGCGGGTGGTCAGGGTTTGGGGCAGTTGTCGGTGCTGCTCGCCGGTGTGGTGCCGGCACGGATCGCCGTGCCGACCCAGGCCGGGGCCGGGTCGGACACGGACGGATCCGGGCCGGTGACCGGGGTGGGAGCGGCAACGTCGGCCGGGCCGGGCCCCGGTGTGAGCGGCGGCGGTGTGGGCGGCCCGGGTGCGGGTGGTGGTGTCACGCTGCGGCGAGGCGGCAAGCCGCGGGTCAACGGCACGCCGGTGTTGCAGGTTCATCAGGGACGTTCGTTCCTGGTCGCCCCGGTCAAGGTTCCGGGTGCCGACGTCGCGCGGGTTCTGAGGGCCGGTGTGGACGTCGTCGTGGAAGGCGGCGGCAGGGAGACCGAGGCGCCGCTGGGTGCTGCCGTGCCGCAGATCATCGAATGGCGCTCGGTTCAGGCAGGGGTCGTCGTGCAGGGTGACAGTGTCCTGGTGCCGGCTGGCGACGAGTCGGACTGGTTGGTGTACGCGACACACGTCGCAGATGCCGTGGTGCGTTTCAACGTGAGCCAGGTGTCCGCCGATGCCTACTGATGTCCGCCCCTATCTGGTACCAGGCCCCGGCACAATCGTGTGGGAGCCGTGGATGCTGCTCGAATCGTCGCAGTGGTCGCCGCTGCCGGAGGCGGTCGACGGCTGGGACCCGGGTACCGATCTTCACGTGGGCCGCCGGGTCCGGGTCGACCCCGAACGGTTCAGACAGGAAACCGGCCTCGAACTGGCCGACGTGGCCCTGGCCGTGTCTTGGACGAGCTCGACCACCCAGATGACCGAAGCCGCGCCGCCGGTGAGGTTCGATGCCGGCGGCACCGCGGTTGCCGACACGACGCTGGTCGGTGATCGGCTTTCCGGTGTGCTGTCACTGCGCAGCACGGTGAGCCTTGTCCGTCCTCCAGTGGAGCGTGCGGTGGCGGTGGCGGCCGTTCCCGGGTCGGTGCTCGCCGAGCAGGTTCAGCGGGTGGTGCTGGAGAACGTGTCGTCGATGTTCCCGGTGCACGAGATCGACTTCGCGCACACGTGGCTGTCGCCGACGGCCAGTTGGCACCTGGAGACGAGCGTGGACCTGACCGCGCCGTTCTACGGGACGTTCCGCGTGCTCATCAACAAGCGCGACAGCGAGTTGAGCTCGGCGGTGTCGCGTGGCGCCAAGGACAAGAGGCAGCAGGCGCTGCTCGACGAGTTGCAGGCGGGAGTCGCGGCGCTGCTGCTGGAACTCGCCCTGCATCTGCACGCCGAACTGGCCGAGCGCGACGATTGGCCCCTCGACAGCGTCGGGGACGTGCTGTCCCGCACCGTCGCCGCATCACCGTTGTCGATCGTCGTGCCGCCGTCGCCGGCGGAGTTGGCGACTGTCAGGACCCAGATCTCGGGCGCGGTCAGGAACCTCGGTAGGGGGCGGATCTTCCAGTGAGCGAGTTGTGGCCGCATCTTCCCTCGGTGGTTGCCACAGCGGCGTATGCCCAGCTGGCAGCCGGTGGGCTTGCGACACCGCGTGAGAGCCATCCGGCCCAGACTTGGGCTCCGGTCGGTGGCCGGGTGCCGGAGAAGCGGGTGCGGGAGCTGATCGACGCGATCACGCGGCTGGCGGAGAAGTACGAGTTCCCTGCGTCTGCCGGTCGGGAGGCACGGGTCGCCTTCGACCGAGACGCCGCGGCGATGATCCGTGAGCATCTGGATCTGTCATGGGCCGAGGCGGGCAACCGCGATCTGTGGTCGTTCCTGTCCCTGGTGGCACTTCCCCACGTCACGCTGTGGCGCTTCGGGCTGGACAACCGGGAGCGGTGGATCGCCACGGACCTGCATCGGCACACGTGGGCCCGTCTGTGGTGGCAGGCGGTGGTGTTCGCCGGGCACGAGCACGTCCTTGCCGCCCTGACCGAAAGCGATCTCAACGCGCTGCTCGAACGGCGAAGTCTCGGTGGCGATCCGCGGCTTGTCCGCGAGGTGGCACGTGCCGTCACCACGCTGGCCGCCGACACTCCCCGCAGGCCGGTGATCCGCGACGTTACGTTGCGGCTCAACCGTTACCTGGTGTTCCTCGACGTGCGGGCACTGTCCGATGAGCAGGTACGGGACCTGTGTACGGGGTTGACGACCGAGACGTTGAAACGTCTGGGCATCAATGTGCCCGCAATGCCTGCCGCAGTGGGGCCGACGGCGGTTCGGTCGTTGCCGTCGCCGCAGCCGGCAGGCGGCACTCGGGCGGTTGCCGGGGCAAGCGGACGGCTCCGCTCGCTGGAGATCTGTGCGGGTGCCGGCGGCTCCGCCCTGGGCCTGGAGCAGGCGGGCTTCGACCCAGTCATGTTGATCGACAACCGGGCGATCGCGTGCGAGACGCTGCGGATCAACCGTCCCCACTGGGACGTGCACGACATGGATCTGCTGGAGTTCGACCCTGCCGACCACCCACAGGTCCACGGCGTCGACCTACTGTCGGCGGGACTTCCGCGGGTCCAGGCCACCGCTACGGCGGGCCGCACCCGGGGAAGCGATCTCGAGTTGGCGCTACTCGAGGCCACGGTCACGTTGACGCAGCGCATCAGGCCACGAGCGCTGCTGATCGAGAACGTGCCCGATCTGGTCACCAAGCCCGAGTACGCGCCGGTTCGCGGGTTCGTGGAAGAGGAGCTGACACGTCTGGGCTTCGGCTGGAAGTGGCTCGTGATCAACGCGTCGGACTTCGGTGTGCCGCAGGACCGTAAGCATGGCGTGCTGGTGGCGCTGCAGGGTGACCTGATCGGCCGGTTCAGGCTGCACCCGGGTCCGGCCACGCCGGCGCGGACCGTCGGGTCGGTGCTCGCGGAGTCCATGGCCGCGTCGGGATGGAGACAAGCCGAGCAGTGGGCGGCTCAGGCGCAGGAACTCGCACCGACCCTGGTCGGCGGCTCGTGGGAGAGGGGAGGGCCGGACCTCGGCCCGACCGGCTCCAAGAACGCCTGGGCGAGGATCGGAGTAGACGGCGGGACCGTTGCCGATGTGGTTCCGGGACCGAACTTCGTCTGGGACGGCGAGCTGGGCCGTGCCGGGTTGGTGAAACTCACCGTCGAACAGACTGCGCTGCTACAGGCATTTCCGCCGGACTGGCGGATCGCCGGTCTCAAGACCGCCCGGTATCGGCAGATCGGTCACGCGTCGCCGCCGCCGGTCGCCAGGGCACTCGGCGAGGCGATCCGCAGCGCCCTGAACGGCGCGTAGCGATCGCGGTCCGGGTGTGGGTAGGTGGGCCCCGCACCCGGACTGTTGTCTAGAGCCCGCCGTCGGACGTAGCCGAATCGGCTGCTTTGTCCAGCAGGTAGGGCTTCAAGTGCTGGGCGATGCCTTCTGCCAGACGTGGCGGAACGGCATTGCCGATCTGCTTGGCGATTGCGGTCTTGCCGCCACACCACAGGAAATCGTCGGGGAAAGACTGCAGCTTGGCGGCTTCGAGTTGGGTGATCGGGCGGTTGACGTTGTCAGGATGCTCGCGGCCGACCCAGTGCGGGTGCAGGTACTGGCCCTTTTCGGGCTTGTAGAACTCGGTGCGGATCGTCAGCGAGGGTGCATCCCATCGCATGCGGCCCATGACGTCGGTGGTGCCGGTCTTCTTGTTCCGCCAGCATTCCGACAGGAGGTAGTCAGGCAGGTCGAACCGCCCGCCCCCCGGAGGGATGTGGTCGTAGCGCTCCAAAGAACGCTCGGTGGGATTGCGGCCGATGTGAAGATCGAGGCCCTTGAACTCGCCGGCCACCTCGCGGCCGAAGAAGGTGACGTTCGATGCAGGCAGTTCTGTGGTCGGCGGAACGGCCGGCAGGCCTTCAATGGCGTCGCGTACCGTCTGCCAGGGCTCGAGACTCAGGCTGTCGAAGGTGTCCGGCTTGGCGTGCGTACGGTCGGGCATGGGGATCTTCCCGATGCGGGAGCCGATGACGATGGCGCGCGTGCGCCGCTGCGGGACGCCGAAGTCAGCCGCCAGGAGAAGATCGTGGGTGAGTTCATACTCCTCGAGCAGGCCGCCGGGGGCGGCCTCGGCGAGCAGGAGTGCGAACTCCGACGATGACCGGAAACGGTCGACGTTTTCGATCACGAACACTTTCGGGCGGGCATGCCGGACGAAACGGATGTATTCCTTCCACAGCTTGTTGCGTGGATCGTTCACGTCGCGGCTGCCGAGGTTCGAGAATCCCTGGCAGGGCGGACCGCCGATGATCAGGTCTGCGGTGGGGATCCTCTCGTCGGGAACGTCGGCGATGTCGCCCCAGTGGGTGTGCTCTTCACCGAAGTTCGCGGCGTAGGTGGACGCGGCGCTGAAATCCCATTCGACCGACATGATCGGGCTGTAGCCCTCGACGTTCATGAACCCTCGGGTCATGCCGCCGCAACCGGCAAACAAGTCGATCATGGTGATGGGATTGGGCATGGAGACAGGTTAGGCCAACCCTGCGACGGTGTTGCGCACGCCCGACCGATCGTGACCTTGCCGATCCCTGACAGTTGCCGCGACTCGGGCGGCCGCATCGGCGACCTGCTCATGCTCCCACACGCGTACGGACAGCCAGCCGGCGGCGGCGAGCTTCGAGTCGGTGTCGGCATCCCGTGTCCGGTTGCCCTCAATCTTGGTGCGCCAGAACTCCTCGTTGTTCTTGGGCCAGGTGGCGTGCTCGGGGCATCCGTGCCAGAAGCAGCCGTCGACGAACACCGCCACCCTCGCGCGGGTGAAGATCACGTCGGCTTCTCTGCGCACACCGGGCAGTGGCCGCTGGTGTATGCGAAATCGCAGTCCAGCGCGGTGCAGTTCTCGCCGTAGGATGACCTCGACCGCGGTATTGCGGGAGCGTTGTCGGCTCATCCTTGAGCGCACTGCGTCAGAAGTCTGCAACTTCGAAACCGGCCCAGCCGTGGTGGGTGCCTGTTTCGCTGTCATCCTCAACCGCCACCGAGTCGTTATGCCAGTTACATCCGGATGCTGTCGCCCTGGCGGGGCGTACAACGAATGCTACCTTGAGCGAGACCCATGATCGACCCTCGTAAGTTGCCTTCGACCTGAAGTGCACCGGATGGGTGCGTCTTCGGTCGTGCGGTCAAGATGGCGACCGCTGTTCGGTGCGGGATCACCGGTGGCGGTCTCGTGGCGGCGGGGCGCGATCTGGCCATCGGCTCGCCATCGGTCGAGCTGTTCGGTCAAAGGCTGGGTCAGCAGGCTGTCGTAGAGCCCGAGGACGGGGAGTCTGCCACCACGAGATCGTAGAGAGGCGTGGCGGGGGTAGGCGCCGGCCGGCCGAGGTCCTCCGACCGAGCGAAGTCCCCTGGCCGTCATGGTGAACCAGCCGCCGGCCAGGCCGATGCGAGGTCGACCCTCAGACCCCGCCTTCCGGTTCCACGGGCGGTTCCGTGGTCGGTGACGGGTTCTCCGGCGACGGCGGCGGCGAAGGCTCGACCGGCGACAGCGTGGGTTCGGCGGTCGTCTCCGTCGGGGACGGCGTCGGCGCATCGGTCGGCACCGGCGGCGCTGTGGTCGGCGACGGCGGCGGGGCAGAAGGTGACGGGGACGCGGTCATCGCCGTGATCTGGTTGCTCGGCGCGGACGGCAGCCCGGCCCCGTTGACCGCGATGATCGTGAACCGGTACGTCGTCCCGGGCGCGAGCCCGGTGACGGTGACACTCGTCGAACGGGTCCAGCCGATCGACTGCCCGTCCCGGACGACGCGGTAGTACGCGACCCCACCGGACCCGCCGTTGACCGGCGCGGACCACGACAGCCAGATGTTGTGCTCGTCGGCGGCGACCGCGATCAGGCGGGTCGGTGCGGACGGCGCGACCGGCCGGGCCGGGGAGGGTGCGCCGGGCTTGGTGGTCGAGGGCGTCGGCGGGGTCCAGCTGGGCGCCGGAGTCGGCTCCGTGGTGATCATCGGAGACGGCTGCGGGCTCGCCGACGGCGGTGCGGTCGGCAGGGTGACCGGCTGGCCGCTGTCGCCGGCCATCATGCCCGCCGACAGCATCGGGGACGGCAGCCCCTGCGGCGTCGCCGATGCCGGGTCGTCGCCGGTGGGCCGGATGACGAAGACCAGCATGACGGTGACCGTGGCCAGGACGGCGACGGCGATCGCGACCAGCACACGCCGGTCGGGGCCGGGCCGGGCGGGGCGGTCCGCGGCGGCGTACGCCGTGGGGGTGGCGGGTTCGGTGGCGAAGGCGTGCCGGGGTGTGCCGGGCTGGGCCGGGGTGGTCGGTGGCACGGCCGGCAGGGAGTTGTCGGTGGTGGACGGATCGGGCAGCGCGGCGGCGGCGGCCGCGTAGCCGGGCACCGCGTCGACGGCGGCGCGGGCGGCCAGCCAGTAGGAGGTGGCGAGCTCCAGGTGGATCTTCAGTTTCTGGATGCCGCTGAAGCCGACGACGGTGGGCAGGACGACCTGCTCCCAGGCGTCTACGGGCAGGTCCAGTCCGTACTGCAGCGCGTTCCAGGTCTCGGCGAACTCCGGCGCGCCGAGCTGCATCGCGTCGATGCGGTAGTCGTGCACGGCGGCGTCGAACTGGTCGAGCAGCTGCTGGTGCACCTTGGCGACGGGGCGGCCGGCGGTGATGTCGGTGAGCAGCTGCCCTAACTGGACGACCAGTTTGCGCGCGTTCGCTGCCTGCCCGGGATCTGGCTGTGCCACCGGTCTCTCCCCTGCTCGGTGCCGCGGCACGGTGAGGCCCGGCCGGAAACAGCGCTGAGCCGGTCAGGGGCCCGCGGCACCAACATAGGTGACGATTCATCGGAAAGGAAATCTTCGTGTCGCGAACGAACCTCATGACCCAGCAGTTGGCGGCGAACGGTTTGTAGGACAGTACAAACGGCTTAGGGGCGGGGCGGGGCGATGTCGGACCATGCGCCAATTCCTCCGCGGCGGCCGTGCCGGTTGACTCCAACCATGCCGACCTCGTCGTCCGCATCCGGCGCCGCGCGACGGGCCTGGTGGTGTTGAGCCCCGCGGGCACCGGCGAACCGCTAGCAGGACGGAGATCGCACCATGTCAGACGTCATTCGCGCCGCGCTGGTCCAGACGACCTGGACGGGTGACAAGGAATCGATGATCAAGGCGCATGAGGAGTATGCGCGGCAGGCCGCCGCACAGGGCGCGAAGGTGATCTGTTTCCAGGAGCTGTTCTACGGGCCGTATTTCTGCCAGGTGCAGGACGCGCAGTACTACTCCTACGCCGAGTCGATTCCGGGTCCGACGACGGAGCGGTTCCAGGCCCTTGCCAGGGAGCTGGGCATGGTGATGGTGCTGCCGATGTACGAGCAGGAGCAGCCGGGTGTCCTGTACAACACGGCGGCGGTGGTCGACGCGGACGGGAGCTACCTGGGCAAGTACCGCAAGACCCACATCCCGCAGGTGAAGGGGTTCTGGGAGAAGTTCTACTTCCGGCCGGGCAACCTCGGCTATCCCGTGTTCGACACCGCGGTCGGCAAGGTCGGGGTGTACATCTGCTACGACCGGCACTTCCCGGAGGGCTGGCGGGCGCTGGGGCTCAACGGGGCGCAGATCGTGTTCAACCCGTCGGCGACCAGCCGGGGGCTGTCGTCGTACCTGTGGCAGCTGGAGCAGCCCGCGTCGGCGGTGGCCAACGAGTACTTCATCGGGGCGATCAACCGGGTCGGTATCGAGGACCTCGGCGACGACGACTTCTACGGCACCTCGTACTTCGTCGACCCCGAGGGCAAGTTCGTCGGCGAGCCTGCGGACGCGTTCCAGCCGGAGCTGGTCGTCCGGGACCTGGACCTGGGTCTGCTGGACACGGTGCGCGACCGGTGGCAGTTCTACCGGGACCGCCGGCCCGACGCCTACGGCCCGCTGACCCAGGCGTGAGAGCGGAGACCCCATGGCCATCCTCATCACCGGCGGCACCGTCGTCACGCCCTCCGGCCGCCACGCCGCCGACGTGCTCGTCGACGGCGAGACGATCGCCGCCCTGTTCGCCCCCGGCCTCGCGCCGGTCGTCGCGGACGCCGAGATCATCGACGCGACCGGCAAATACGTCATCCCAGGCGGCGTGGACGCGCACACCCACATGGAGCTGCCCTTCGGCGGCACGTTCGCGTCGGACACGTTCGAGTCGGGCACCCGTGCGGCGGCCTTCGGCGGCACGACCACGATCGTCGACTTCGCGGTACAGCGTTCCGGCGAGAACGTGCACGAAGGCCTCGCCGCCTGGCACGCGAAGGCCGACGGCAACTGCCACATCGACTACGGCTTCCACATGATCATCGGTGGGGTCGACGACGAGTCGTTGAAAGCGATGGACTCCCTCGTCGACGCCGAGGGCATCAGCAGCTTCAAACTGTTCATGGCCTACCCCGGCGTGTTCTACAGCGACGACGGCCAGATCCTGCGCGCCATGCAGAAAGCCCGCGACAACGGCTCCATGATCATGATGCACGCCGAGAACGGCATCGCCATCGACGTCCTCATCGGCCAAGCCCTCGCCCGCGGCGAAACCGACCCCATCAACCACGGCCTCACCCGCCCCGCCGAACTCGAAGCCGAAGCCACCCGCCGCGCCATCTCCCTGGCCCAGGTCGCCGGCGACACCCCCCTCTACATCGTGCACCTGTCCGCGTCCCAGGCCCTCGAAGCCGTCGCCGCAGCCCGCGACACCGGCCGCAACGTCTTCGCCGAGACCTGCCCCCAATACCTCTACCTCACCCTCGAAGACCAACTCGGCGCACCAGGCTTCGAAGGCGCCAAGTGGGTCTGCTCCACGCCGTTGCGTTCCAGGCAGGAGAGCCACCAGCGGGACCTGTGGCGCGGGCTGCGCAGCAACGACCTCGCCATCGTGTCGACGGACCACTGCCCGTTCTGCTTCAAGGACCAGAAGGAACTCGGCCTCGGCGACTTCTCGAAGATCCCCAACGGCATCGGCGGCGTAGAGCACCGCGTGGACCTGCTCTACCAGGGCGTCGTCGACGGCAAGCTGTCGCTGGAGCGCTGGGTGGAGACCATCGCGACCACCCCGGCCCGCATGTTCGGCCTGTACCCGCGCAAGGGCGCGATCGCGCCGGGCTCCGACGCAGACATCGTCGTCTACGACCCGAACGGCCGCACCCGCATCAGCGTCGAGACGCACCACATGAACATGGACCACTCCGCCTACGAGGGCTACGAGATCGCCGGCAAGGTCGACACGGTGATCTCCCGGGGCAGCGTGCTGGTGTCCGGCGGGCAGTACCACGGCCGCAAGGGCCACGGCCGCTACCTGCCCCGCGGCCTGTCGAGCTACCTGGTCTAGGAGGGCGTCATGGACATCGGAGTCGTGTTCCAGCTCGACCCGCCCGCCCGGCGCGTCGTCGAGCTGGCCCAGCAGGCCGAGGCCGCCGGGTTCAGCCACGTGTGGTCGTTCGACTCGCACCTGCTCTGGCAGGAGCCGTACGTCGTCTACAGCGCGATCCTGGCCGCCACCGAACGGGTGGTCGTCGGGCCGATGGTCACCAACCCGGGCACCCGCGACGTCACCGTCACCGCCAGCACCTTCGCCACCCTCAACGAGATGTACGGCAACCGCACCGTCTGCGGCATCGGCCGCGGCGACTCCGCCCGGCGCACCCTCGGCCTGCCCCCGATGAACCTGGCCGAGCTGCGCGAGTCGGTGCACGTGATCCGCGAGCTCGGCAACGGGCGGGAGATCACCCATCGGGGGTCGGCGCTGCGCTTCCCGTGGGTCACGGACTCGCGGCTGGAGGTGTGGGTCGCCGCGTACGGCCCGAAGGCGCTGAAGCTGACCGGCGAGGTCGCCGACGGCTTCATCCTGCAACTGGCCGACCTCGACATCGCCGCCTGGATGATCAAGGCGGTGCGCGACGCGGCGGAACGCGCCGGGCGGGACCCGATGGCGGTGAAGTTCTGCGTGGCCGCCCCGGCGTACGTCGGCGACGACCTGCCCTACCAGCGGGCGCAGACGCGCTGGTTCGGCGGCATGGTCGGCAACCACATCGCCGACATCGTGGCCCGCTACGGCGACACCGGCGCGGTGCCGCAGGCGCTGACCGACTACATCAAGGGCCGCAGGGGCTACGACTACGCCGAGCACGGGCGGGCCGGCAACAGCCACGCCGACTTCGTGCCCGACGAGATCGTGGACCGGTTCTGCGTGCTCGGCCCCGTGCAGGCGCACATCGAGAAACTGTCTCGGCTCAAGGAGCTGGGCGTGGACCAGTTCGCGGTCTACCTGCAGCACGACGCCAAGGAGGAGACCCTGCGCGCGTACGGCGAACACGTCATCCCGGCGCTGCGCACCTGACGGCCACCCGGAGCGCGGGCGCGGCACCCTCTCCCCGGGGTCGCCGCGCCCGCGCGGCTGTGGAGTTGGTAACTCGGGGCGCGTATCGACGCTCGCCGTGCGGGGTGCCCGCCAAGTGTGGCTTCGATTACTCGGCGCGTTCATTGACGACCGCTGTGTCGTGGCCACACCATGCTTGTCAAGCTCGATTGATCTAGTCAGCGTCGACAGGAGTCGTGGTGGGACAGCAGCATGACCTGGGGGAGCCGGGCGGGCTCCCGGGTGCGGGGGATGGTCCGGTCACGACGCAGCGACTGGGTGTCGCCGCCGAGTCGGCCGCGGCGGAGACCCGGGTGGCGGTGACGCCGACGGTGGTGCGGCAGCTCGTCGAACTCGGCTACGAGGTCGAGGTCGAGTCCGGGGCGGGCCAGAGGTCGAGCTTCTCCGACGACGCGTACGAGGCGGCGGGCGCGAAGATCTGCAGCCGCGACGACTGCTGGCAGGCCGACGTCGTGCTCAAGGTGAACGCGCCGTCCCCGGCCGAGGTCGAGGCGCTGCGCGCGGGAACGACGCTGATCAGCCTGATCGGACCGGCCACCAACCCCGAACTGGTCGCCGCGCTGGCCGGCCGCGGGGTGAGCGTGCTGGCGATGGACGCGGTGCCGCGCATCTCCCGCGCCCAGTCGATGGACGTGCTCAGCTCGATGGCGAACATCGCCGGCTACCGGGCCGTGGTCGAGGCGGCGCACACGTTCGGGCGTTTCTTCGCCGGGCAGGTCACCGCCGCGGGCAAGGTCCCGCCGGCCAGGGTGCTGGTCGCCGGGGCGGGTGTGGCCGGACTGGCCGCGATCGGCGCGGCGAAGAGCCTGGGCGCGATCGTGCGGGCCACCGACCCGCGGCCGGAGGTCGCCGAGCAGGTGCGCTCGATGGGCGGAGAGTTCCTCGCCGTGGCGGCCGAGCAGCAAGGCGGCGGCGACGGGTACGCCAAGCAGACCTCGGCCGACTACGACCGCCGCGCCGCCGAGCTGTACGCCGACCAGGCCGCCGAGGTCGACATCGTCATCACGACGGCGCTGATCCCGGGCCGCCCCGCGCCCCGGCTGCTGAGCGCCGAGCACGTGGCGAGCATGCGCCCCGGCAGCGTCATCGTCGACATGGGCGCGGCGCAGGGCGGCAACGTCGAGGGCACGGTCCCCGGCGAGCTGGTCGTGACCGACAACGGCGTGTCCATCATCGGGTACACCGACCTGCCCGCGCGGCTGCCCGCGCAGGCCTCGCAGCTGTACGCGACGAACCTGCTCAACCTGATGAAGCTGCTCACCCCGGGCCGCGACGGCCGGTTGGTCCTCGACTTCGACGACGTCGTGCAGCGTTCGATGACGGTGGCCCGCGACGGTGCGGTGACCTGGCCCCCGCCGCCGGTGCAGGTGTCGGCCGCCCCGCAGGCCGCCGCGCCCGCTCCGGTCGCCGCCCCGGTGAAGAAGGCCTCGCCAGGGCGGATGTTCACCTACGTCGGCCTCGGCGCGGCCGCGCTGTTCGGGCTGACCGCGTTCGCGCCGAAGGAGTTCGTCGGCAACTTCACCGTGTTCGCGCTGGCCGTCGTCATCGGCTACTACGTCGTCGGCAAGGTGCACCACGCGCTGCACACGCCGCTGATGTCGGTCACCAACGCGATCTCCGGGATCATCGTGGTCGGCGCGCTGCTGCAGATCGGCCACGGCACCAGCCTCGCCGTGACCGTGCTCGCCGCGGCGGCGATCCTGCTGGCCACCGTCAACATCATCGGCGGATTCGCCGTCACCCGGCGCATGCTCGGCATGTTCTCGAAGGGCTGATCCCATGACCGCCATCACCGCAGTGCAGGCCGCGTACATCGTCGCGGCGCTGCTGTTCGTCCTGAGCCTGGCCGGGCTGTCCAAGCACGAGACGGCCCGCGCCGGTGTCGTGTACGGCATCGCCGGCATGACCGTCGCGCTCGGCGCGACCATCACCCTGGCCGTCCGCGACATCACCGCCGCGGCCGCCGCGCTGCTCGTGCTCGCCATGCTGGTCGGCGGCGGTATCGGGCTGTGGCGCGCCCGGGTGGTGCAGATGACCGGGATGCCCGAGCTGATCGCGGTGCTGCACAGCCTTGTCGGGCTGGCCGCCGTGCTCGTCGGCTGGAACGGCTACCTGGAGGTCGAACACGCCACCCCGGCCGGGCTGACCGGCGCGCTGCTGCACATCCACCACGCCGAGGTGTTCGTCGGCGTCTTCATCGGCGCGGTCACCTTCACCGGCTCGATCGTGGCGTACCTGAAGCTGTCGGCGCGCATCGCGTCCCGGCCGCTGATGCTGCCGGGACGGCACGTGCTGAACCTCGGCGCGCTGGTCGCGTTCGTGGCGCTGACCGTGTGGTTCGTCGTCACGCCGCAGCTCGGGCTGCTGGTCGCGGTGACCGTGATCGCGCTCGCGCTCGGCTGGCACCTGGTCGCCTCCATCGGCGGCGGCGACATGCCGGTGGTGGTGTCGATGCTGAACAGCTACTCCGGCTGGGCGGCCGCGGCGTCGGGTTTCCTGCTCGACAACGACCTGCTGATCGTCACCGGCGCGCTGGTCGGCTCGTCGGGCGCGTACCTGTCGTACATCATGTGCCAGGCGATGAACCGCTCGTTCGTGTCGGTCATCGCGGGCGGCTTCGGCACCGAGCAGGTCGCCGCGTCGGACGCCGACCTCGGCGAGCACCGGGAGACCTCGGCCGCCGACGTCGCGGCGCTGCTGCGCGACGCCACCTCGGTGATCATCACGCCGGGGTACGGCATGGCCGTGGCGCAGGCCCAGGGGCCGGTCGCGGAGCTGACGCGGCGGCTGCGGGCGCGGGGCGTGCAGGTGCGCTTCGGCATCCACCCGGTGGCCGGGCGGCTGCCGGGGCACATGAACGTGCTGCTCGCCGAGGCGGACGTGCCGTACGACATCGTGCTGGAGATGGACGAGATCAACGACGACTTCGCGGGCACGTCCGTGGTCCTGGTGATCGGGGCCAACGACACCGTCAACCCGGCCGCGGCCGACCCGGGCAGCCCGATCGCGGGCATGCCGGTGCTGCACGTGTGGGAGGCCGAGCACGTGATCGTGTTCAAGCGGTCCATGGCGGCGGGTTACGCCGGGGTGCAGAACCCGCTGTTCTTCCGCGACAACACCCGGATGCTGTTCGGCGACGCCAAGGCACGCGTCGAGGACATCGTCGGTGCGCTCGGCCCGGTGGTCGGCGCGCAGCGCGAGGCCGCCGACACCGGCCGGGTGCCGGTCGGGGCGGGCCGCTAGGACTTCCCGCTTCACGGTCTGCGTCCGCCGCCTTCGCGATACTGTGCGGAGGCGGCGGACGTTTTCGCAGGCCGCACTGGCGACAGGGAAGGGCTGACGCGGGTGAATGTGGACGGCCTGCTCGTCGAACTGTTCGACCGGATCCCCGAGATGGTCCACGAGGCGGTCGACGGCCTGACCGCCGAGCAGTTGCACTGGGCCCCCACGCCGGGCGCGAACAGCATCGGCTGGCTGGTCTGGCACCTCACCCGCATCCAGGACGACCACGTCGCGGACCTGCTCGGCGAGGACCAGCTCTGGGCGACCGGCCCGTGGGCCGCCCGGCTGGGCCTGCGCGCCAACCCCGGCGACACCGGCTACGGGCACACCGCCAAGCAGGTCGCCGCGGTGCGCCCGGACGGGCCGGAGGTGCTGGTCGAGTACTTCGACGCGGTCAGCGCCCGCACCCGCGACCTGCTGCGCGGGCTCAAGCCCAAGGACCTGGACCGGATCGTCGACGAGCGCTGGGACCCGCCCGTGTCCATGGGCGTGCGGCTGGTCAGCGTCGCCGTCGACGACGTCGCGCACGCGGGCCAGGCCGCCTACGTCCGCGGCCTGCTGCGGATGTCCAAGCGCTGACCTACCCGGTCAGGCGGCGGCCAGGGCCTCGGCGAGCCGGTCCAGCGCGGTCCGGAAGTCCGGCGCGGACAGGTGCCCGAAGCCGAGCCGGAACACCCGGTCCGGCTCGCCGAACCAGCCGCCCAGGCCGACCCGGGTCTCCCGTTTCGCGAGCTCGTCGTAGAAGCGGTGTACGGCCTGGTCGTCGAAGCGGTCGGCGCGCAGCCGCAGGCAGCACAGCGCGCCGCCGTCGGGGCGGACGAACTCGACCGCGTCGCGGTGCTCGGCCGTCCACCGGTCGAGGGTGTCCAGCGCGGCGGCGAGCGCCGTGCGGCGTACGCCGAGGATCTGCTCCTGGCGGCGCAGCACCTCGGCGGCGAGCAGCTCGTCCACCCCGGAGCCGGTGATGAGCGTGTTGAACTTCGCCACCCGCAGCGACTCGTACAGCGCGGGGTCGGTGACGGTGAGCCAGCCGACCCTGATACCCGGTGCGCCGTGCGCCTTGGACACCGACGAGCAGGTCACCAACTGCGGCGACAGGCCCGCGGCGGACCGGGGCACCGGCGCCGCGCCGTAGCCGGACTGCCGGTACGTCTCGTCGACCAGCAGCACCGCGCGCGGGGCCGCCGCCGCCATCCGGTCGAGCAGGTCGCGCAGCTCCTGCTCGGTGAACCGCACCCCGGACGGGTTCTGCGGCGAGGCCAGCGACACCAGCCGGGTCTGCGGCGTCAGCGCGGCGGCCACGGCGTCGACGTCGAGCCGGTACCCGTCGTCGAAGGTCAGGGCGACGGGGGCCACCCGGCAGCCGAGCGCGTCGAGGGCGGCGCGGGCGGGCGGGAAACACGGCGTCACCACGACCGCGTCGTCCTCGGGCCGGCACAGGGTGAACGCCAGCAGGAACATGCCCGAGCTGCCACCGGCGGTCACCAGGACCTCGGCCGGGGACACGCCCGCGCCCGCGGCGATCAGCGCGCGCAGCTCGGCGTCGCCCTGGCTGGTGCCGTACCCGATCTCCAGCGCGCCGAGCCGGGCGGCGGTGTCGCCGTCGAGCAGCTCGGCCACGCGCAGCGGCGGGGAGGTGCTTTCGGCCAGGTCGTAGCGGACGGGCCGGTCTACCAGGTCCGACATCGACGCCACCGGGAACCTCGCCGGACGGCCGGGGCCGTGGGAAACGGTCATGCGTCCGATGATCCACGGCCGTGCGCGCCGCGGACAGGACCAATATGCGACCGGTGG
Organism: Catellatospora sp. NPDC049111; assembly: GCF_040648615.1. Classification (NCBI taxonomy): domain Bacteria; kingdom Bacillati; phylum Actinomycetota; class Actinomycetes; order Micromonosporales; family Micromonosporaceae; genus Catellatospora; species Catellatospora sp. NPDC049111. The sequence continues at coordinate 200,564 of NZ_JBEZEB010000011.1, forward strand.
CCCGTTTCCAGGGCTGACGGCCGGTTCCGGCAGGTGGACCCGCGCCGGTAGCCTCTGCCGGGTGAACCAGTCCTTCCAGGTCGACCTGCGCGGCATCGTCGACCTGCTCAGCCACCACCTCTACAGCAGCCCGCGGGTGTACGTGCGCGAGCTGATGCAGAACGCCGTGGACGCGATCACCGCCCGCCGGGCGCTCGCCCCGACCGCCCCCGCGTCGGTCTGGCTGGAGTCGCCGAAGACCACCGGCGACGGCACCCTGCGCGTGCACGACACCGGCCTCGGCCTGACCGAGCAGCAGGTGCACGAGCTGCTGGCCACCATCGGCCGCAGCGGCAAGCGCGACGAGCTGGGCTTCTCCCGGCACGAGTTCCTCGGCCAGTTCGGCATCGGCCTGCTGTCGTGCTTCCTGGTCGCCGACGAGATCCGGGTGCAGACCCGCCACGAGGGCCACCCCACCGTGTACTGGACCGGCTACGCCGACGGCCGCTACGAGACCAAGCCCGGCCCGGACCGGCAGGAGGTCGGCACCACCGTCACCCTGGTGCCGCGCCGCGACGCGACCGCGTGGCTCGACGCCGAGCGGGTGCGCGACCTGGCCCGGCTGTTCGGCGAGATGCTGCCCTACCCGGTGCGCGTGGACGGCGACCTGGTCACCGCGGAGACGCTGCCCTGGCAGGCCGGGCGCGCCGAGCTGGTCCGCACCGCCGAGCAGGCGTTCGGCTTCACCCCGTTCGACACCATCGCGCTGAACGTGCCCGAGGCGGGCCTGACCGGCGTGGCCCTGGTGCTGCCGACCCCGGCGAACCCGGCCGCGAAGTCCGGCCACCGCGTCTACCTCAAACGCATGCTGCTCGCCGAGGGCGCCGAGGACCTGCTGCCGGAGTGGGCGTTCTTCGCCCGGTGCATCGTCGACGCCTCCGAACTGCGCCCCACCGCGAGCCGGGAGGCCCTGTACGAGGACGGCCTGCTGGAGTCGGTGCGCGAGCAGCTCGGCGCGCAACTGCGCGGCTGGCTGGTCGACCTGGCCGGGCAGGACCCCGACCGCATGCACCGCTTCCTCGCCGTACACCACCTGGGCGTCAAGGCCCTGGCCATGCACGACGAGGAGATGCTGCGCCTGGTCGACCAGTGGTGGCCGATGGAGACCAACATGGGCCGGATGCCGCTGGAGGAGTTCCGCCGCCGCCACGGCACCGTGCGCTACAGCGCCAACAACGACGAGTTCCGGCAGCTCGCGGCCGTCGCCGCGGCGCAGGGCCTGGCCGTGGTCAACGGCGGCTACACCTTCGACGCGGAGCTGATCGAGCGCCTGCCGCTGCTCGACAACACGATCATGGTGGACCGGCTCGACCCGAGCGACCTGTCCACCCGCTTCGACACCCTCGACCCGGCCACCGACCTGGCCCTGCGCCCGTTCACGGCCGCCGCCCAGCGGGCCATGGACCCGCTGGGCTGCGAAGTCGTCGTGCGCGCGTTCGACCCGCCGAGCATGCCCGCGCTGTACCTCACCGACCGCCACGCCACGTTCCAGCGGCGGCTGCGCGAGACCGCGCAGGTCTCCGACGACCTGTGGGCGGGGGTGCTGTCGTCGTTCGAGCAGGCCGAGGCGCAGGTGCGCCCGCAGCTGGTGCTCAACCACCGCAATGCGCTGGTACGCCGGATGAGCGCGCTGCCGACCCCGGAACTGGTCGCCGTCACCGTGTCCTCGCTCTACGGCCAGGCCCTGCTGTACGGCCACCACCCGCTGCGCCCCGCCGACATGGCGCTGCTGAACCGCTCGTTCCTCGACCTGATCGACCTGGCAATGCCCAACGCCGCCCCCGGGAGCACGCATGACGACGTATGACGAGGTCCACGACCTGATCCACCGCACCTGGGACACCCCCGACGGCCCGGCCCGCGTCGTGGTCGTGGAGCAGGCGCTGGCCAAGGCCGAGGCGCTCGGCGACGCCGACCTCCTCTACGCGGCGCACGCGGCGGCGACCAGCGGCTATCAGGCCAGCGGCGAGCCGATGAAGGCGATGATGACGTTCGCCCGCTGCCTGGCCGACTACGACGCCGACCCGGGCCGGCGCAGCCAGCAGGACGAGCACCTGCTGCTGTGGCACTTCAAGCACATGGTGTCGTCGATGACGCTGTTCCCGCAGCTGCCGCTGGAACGCACCATGGCGGTGCTCGACGACATGCAGCGCCGCTACTCCTCCGGCGGGCACAGCATGCAGGCGGTGTACGCGTACCGCCACGACGTCGCGGCGCACCTGGGCGACGAGGAGCAGGCCGACCACTGGTACCGGCTGTGGGACACCGCGCCCCGCGACGCGCTGTCGGACTGCGCGGGCTGCGACCCGTCGTCGAAGGCGCACCACCTGGCCTGGCGCGGCCGTGACGAGGACGCGATCGCGGTGGCGCAGGAGGCGCTCAGCGGTCGGCTGACCTGCTCGGAGCAGCCGCACGGCATCCTGACCACGCTGCTGTTCCCGTACCTGCGCACCGGCCGCCTCGACGAGGCCCGCGACGCGCACCGGCGCGCCTACCGGGCACTCGACGACAACAAGGCGGAGCTGGGCCGGGTCGCCCGGCACGTGGAGTTCTGCGGCGCGACCGGCAACGAGGCGCGCGGCCTGGAGCTGATCGAGCGGCACCTGCCGTGGCTGGAGCAGGCCCCGACGCCGAAGACGGAGATGGAGTTCGCGGCCGCCGCGGCGCTGGTGCTGCGCCGGCTCGCCGAGGCGGGCCAGGGCGACCTGCCGGTGCGCCGGGCGGCGGGCGAGATCTCGGTCGCCGAACTCGGGCGGCAGCTGGCCGAACGCGCGGTGGCGCTGTCGCGGCGCTTCGACGAGCGCAACGGCAACACCTACCAGAGCACCCGCATCGCCCAGCTCATCGACGCGAAGCCGCTGGTCGACCACCTGCCGCTGTCGGTGACCGCGGCCCGCGCCGCGTCGTCCGCGCCCGCCGCGCCCGTCGAGGCGGAACCGTCCGGCGCGGACGTGCCCGAACTGCCCGCGGACCTGTCCCTCGACGGCTGCCTCGACCTCGTCGACGACCTCTTCCACGACGAGGAGCGCGACCGGGGCCGCGCCCTCACCGGGCTGCTGCTGATCTCCTACGAGGGCAGGCACCTGACCGACCTGCAGCGCGGGCGGCTGGCCCGGCTGCGGGCGGTGGCGCTGCCCGACGAGGACCTGCCGGGCACCGCCGACGCGTTCGCCGAGGCGGTCGCGGCCTTCGAACGGGCCGGTGACCAGGCCCGGGAGTACGCCGCGCGGCTGCAGTGGCAGATCGCGATGCTGCAGCTGACCGGCGACGGCTCGCTCGTGCCGGCCGTGTACGAGGCCGCCGAACTGGCCGTGGCCGCCAACACCGACCCGAGGCAGCGCCGGGCCGCGCTGATGCGGGCGGCGTGGGTGGCCGCCGCGTCCGGCGAGCTCGACCTCGCGACGTCGCTGCTCGACCGGGCCGACGCCGAGCCCGGCCCGGTGCCGCCCGCCCGCCACGCGGCCATGCTGCACCTGCGCGCGGGCGTGCTGCAGGCGCAGGAACGCCTCGACGAGGCCGCGATGCAGATCCGGGCTGCCGCGACGCTGCTGCGCGGCACCGCGCACCGCGACCAGCTCGCGAACCTGCTGCGGGCACTGGCCGACCTGCAGGGCCGCCTCGGCGACCACACCGGGGCGATCGCCGCGTTCGAGGAGGCCGCGGCCGTCGCGCAGGACCCGGAGCTGCGCCGCAGCGCCCGCGCCAACGCTGGCTTCATGCTCGTCACGACCGACCGCGCGGGCGAGTTCGTCGACGACATCGTCGAGCACGTGTGCCTGATGGAGGCGGAGGGCGAGCCCGGCGCGGCCGCGTACACCCGGCACCGGCTGGCGCTGGCGCTGTGCACGCTCGGCCGGTTCACCGAGGCGGCCGAGGTCGGCGAGGAGGCGCTGTCGTGGTTCCTCGCGCAGCGCGACCCCGAGCACACCGAGATGATCGTGGAACTGCGCGACATCCTGTCCCGAACGTACGCGCAGCTCGGCGAGGTGCACGTCGCCGTCGGGCAGCTCGACGCCCTGCTGGAGCTGGTCGGCGGGGTGGACCGGCTGCCCTACCGGGCCGATGTGCTGGAGCGCGCGGGGGAGCTGCTGTGGCAGGTCGACCGCGACGCCGAAGCCGCCGACCGGTTCGACGCCGCCGCGTCCGCGTACGGGCAGGCCGATCTCGCCCTGGCCACCGTGCACGCCCGCCGCCGCCAGGTGATGGCGCTGTTCCACGCCGGGCGGCGGGACGAGTCGATCGCACTTGCCGGGCAGCTCGCGGAGCTGATCGAGGTCACCGAGGTGCCCGAGCAGCAGCAGCCGGGGTTCACCTGGGAGCGGGCGATGGCCGGTTACGAGGCCGCGCAGGTGCTGTCCAACAACGACCGGCCCGACCACGAGGCCGCGCTGGCCCGGGTCGCTCCGGCGGCCGAGCTGCTGCGCTCGATCGGCGCGTTCGAGGAGGCCGCGCTCGCCGAGCTGCGCCACGGGCAGGTGCTGGTCGTGTCCGGCCGGACCGCGGCGGGCCAGGCGCAGCTGCGCCGGGCGTACGAGGCGCTGCCCACCGGGCACGGCGCACGCCGCGACGCCGCCGCGTGGCTGGCCCGCGTGTTCGACGAACTGGGTGACCCCGGCCAGGCTCGCAAGCTGCGCCAGGAGCACGACCTACCCGAACCGGAGTGATCCCGGCGTGACCGTCAGGAGGGCTGGTGTGAGACGTGCGCGTGCACGATGCGCCAGCCCTCCGGCAGCCGCACCCAGGTCTGCGACTGCCGTCCGGTGACCGCGCCGCCCGCGTACCCGAAACAGGTGGTGACCACCGCGAAGCCGTCGCCGAAGGTGCTGACCAGGGTGTCGTGCAGCAGCCTTCCCGGCGGCAGCGGCGGCTGGGCGGCGCGCCAGGCGTGCTGCTGGGCCCAGCCGGTCTGCCGGTCGGCGACGCCGAAGCGGACCGTGCCCGGGCTGTCGTGGAAGAACGACATGATCTCGTCCGGGTCGTTGACCGCCAGCGCCTTCTCGTAGGCGGCGAACACGGCGGCCACCTCGGCGACCACGTCGGGCCGGTCCAGCTCCATGGGTTTCTCCCTGACTGATGGTGCCGCCTTCCGGCACGGGCGCGTGCTCCCGTGCCGGAAGGCGGCTCGTGGACCGGATCAGGCCGCGGCCGCGGCCCGGTCCGGCTCCGCCGCAGCGGCCGGCGCCGGCGAGACCGGCGCGGCTGCGTCCGCGCCGCCGTGCAGCCGGTCGAGGGCGAGCTCCTCGGGGTCGGGTTCGCGCGGGGAGTGCTTGCCGAAGTAGAAGATCGCGCAGACCACCGCCACGAACAGGTAGCCCAGTGACACCGGCCCGTTGGCGTTCCACTCGACCTTCTCGCCGTGGATCAGTCCGACGAAGGTCAGCACCGCGCCGACCAGCGCGAAGATCCCGGCGTGCAGGAACTTGCGGTCGATGATGAACACCACGATCGCGCCGAACACCAGGCCCGCCAGGATCGCGCCCTGCCCGAGCACCAGCAGGCCGTGGTAGACCACGCCCGCACCGGCCAGCGCCTGGTCGCCGACGGCGGCGGCCGAGGTGCCCGCCGCGGCGAGCGCGTTGTCGATTTGGCCGGTGGCCCAGGACGCGAGGTTGGGGATGAGCGCGGCTACCACCGCGGCGGCGTGGGCGCGCGGCGTGGCCTGGAACGCCTGCGCGCCGATGAGCAGGCCGATGTACAGCAGGATCGGCACGATCGCCGCGGTCGGGAAGATCGCCGCTAGCAGGCCGAACATGCCCAGGAAGCAGAGCAGGGCGATGACGATGCCGGTGGCCATGGAGTAGCCGGTGCGCCCGCCCGCGGCCTTCCAGCCGGGGTGCCCGACGTATACGGCGGGCGGGAACGGGGAGCCGAGCATCGAGCCGATGACCGCGCCGGTGCCGTCGGCCAGCAGTACGCTGCGCAGGTTGTAGTTGTCGCCCGCGGTGGCGGCGCTCTCCACGTTGGTCATCGCCTCGGTGAAGTTGTAGACGCCCAGCGGGATCGCCGTGGCCAGCAGCGGGGCCATCTCCTTGAGGCCGGCGAAGAGCAGGTCGAACTTCAGGTCGGGCACGGCGAACGCGATGGTCTTCGCGGCGGCGGTGACGTCGGGCACCGACATGACCCCGCCGATCCACCCGATCGCGGTGCCCAGCAGCAGCGCGGCCAGGCCGATGGGGAAGTTGAACGGCAGCCTGACGTTCGTCATGAGGCCGATCAGCAGCAGCGCGAACACCGGCAGCGCGACCCAGGCCAGGTCCCACATGCGCCCGGCGGGGTTCATCGAGATGAAGGTGATGGAGATGCCGGCCAGGGTGCCCAGCAGCGCGGCGCGCGGGGTGTACTTGCGGATGTAGGGTCCGACGAACGCGCCGATGAGCACGATGACGCCGATGATGAACGCCCAGGCGACCCCGGCCTGCCAGGCCAGCATCGGGTCCTTGGTCTTCAGGTAGATCGGCAGCATGATCACGAAGATGACGATGAACATGTGCGGCACGCTGGGCCCGTACGGCAGCGCGGTGACGTCCGTGCGGCCCTCCTTGGCGGCCAGGCGGCGGGCCAGGATCGTGTAGTACACGTTGCCGAAGACCAGCGCGATGCCCAGCGCCGGCAGGATCGTGCCGAACACGGCCCCCTCGGACAGGTTGATCACGAACAGGCACAGCGTGGTCAGCGTCAGCACGTTGACGAGCACGTTCACGCCGAAGCCGAAGAAGGCGTTGGTGTCGCCGCGGACCCAGTGCGGCAGTTTCGCGGCGGGCGCGGGTGTGGTCATGGCGTCCTGCTTTCGAGGCGGGGGAGGGCTCAGGCGGCTTGCGGCAGTGCGGCGCTGCGCTGCAGCGCCCCGATGAAGGCCGGTGACTTCGCCACCCAGCCGAAGATCCCGCCCTGGGCGGCGATCATCTGGAGCCCCACCCGCTGGAACTCCGGGAAGTACGAGCCCACGCAGTCCGACAGGACCAGGCACTCGTAGCCGCGGTCGTTGGCCTCCCGCACGGTGGTGTGCACGCACACCTCGGTGGTGACCCCGGTGACGACGAGGCTGCGGATGCCCCGGCTCGCCAGCAGTTCACCCAGCTCGGTGGCATAGAAGGCGCCCTTGCCGGGCTTGTCGATCACCGGTTCGCCGGGCAGCGGGGCGAGTTCGTCGACGATGTCGTGGCCGTACTCGCCGCGGATCAGGATGCGGCCCTTGGGCCCCGGGTCGCCGATGCGCATGGACGGCGCGCCCCGGTGCAGTTTCGCCGGCGGGCAGTCCGACAGGTCGGGCAGGTGCCCCTCGCGGGTGTGGATGATCGTCAGGCCGACCGCGCGGCACGCGCCGAGCAGGGCCTCGGTCGGCGCGATCGCCGAACGCAGCTGGTTCACGTCGTTGCCCAGCGTCTCCCCGAAGCCGCCGGGTTCCAGGAAGTCGCGCTGCATGTCGATGACCAGCAGCGCGGTGGTCGAAGGATCGAAGGTGTACGGCGACGGCATGGCGTCGACCGTGGCGTGACTGCTCAACGGGGTGCTCGCCTTCTGTGAGGCGGAACGGTGCGTCAGGGGGTGGTGGCCGCGATGACGTCGTCGGACGTCGCGACGCAGCCGAAGACGCCGCCCTGCATGGTGACCATGTGCAGGGCCGCGGCGTGGTTGCCGGGGTCGGTGGCGCCGGTGCAGTCGGACAGGATCAGGCACTCGTAGCCGCGGTCGTTGGCCTCGCGCATGGTGGTGTGCACGCAGACGTCGGTGGTGATGCCGGTCAGGATCAGGTGCGTGATGCCGCGCGTACGCAGCACCAGGTCCAGGTTGGTGGCGTAGAACGCGCCCTTGCCGGGCTTGTCGACGATCACCTCGCCGCCGACCGGGGCGACCTCGGGCACGATCTCCCAGCCCGGCTCACCCTTGATCAGGATGCGCCCGCACGGGCCGGGCCCGCCGATCTCCGCGCCGATCTGCGCCGAGCGCCAGCGCTTGTTGGCGGGCAGGTCGGACAGGTCCGGGTCGTGGCCCTCGCGGGTGTGCACGACCAGCATGCCCAGCGAGCGCACGTGGTCGAGCAGCTTGGCGGTGGCGGGCAGCCCGGCCCGGGTCAGCGCGATGTCGTAGCCCATCGCGTCGACGTAGCCGCCCGGCCCGCAGAAGTCGGTCTGCCAGTCGATGCACAGCAGCGCCGTCCGCGCGACGGGCACCGACCCGTCGTACGGCCACCGATACGGCGTGGCCTGCACCGGACCGATGCGCACACCGGTCGGCGGATCAGGTTGGGGCACCAGGGTTTGCATACTGTCGATTGTCGACCGAACTGTTTCGCGGTCTGGTCGCCTCGGTAACGTGTGCATTGCCCGGCGCCCTCCGTGGGGTCCGGGACTACAGATAGGACCTTGCGCCGTGCCCGGCCAGCGCCGTGAGCACCGCGGCCGGGTCGCCGGTCGCGACCGCCTCCAGCAGCCGCTCGTGCCGGTGCACCCCGTCGTCGGCGTGCGCCAGCTCGGCCTCGCGGCGCAGGTTGATCGCCATGTACAGCTGGAGTTTCACCAGGATCGACTCGTAGATCGCGGTGAGCTGCCCGTTGCCCGACAGCGCGACCACGCTCACGTGGAAGGCCCGGTGCGCGTTCGCGACCTCCAGCTGGTCCCCGGTCGCCGCGGCCTGGCGCATCCGGTCCACGGCCACGCGCAGCCCGTCGAGCTGCACCGGGGCGCGCAGCGCCTGCTCGACCGCGTGGCGCTCCAGCATGTCGCGGACCGCGTACAGCTCCTGCACGTCCCGGTCGGACAGCGTGGCCACCCGCGCCCCGCGCCGCGGCACGTGCTCGACCAGCCCCTGCTGCCCCAGCAGCCGCAACGCCTCGCGCAGCGGGGCCCGGCTGATGCCCAGGCGGCGGGTCAACTGCTCCTCGACCAGGCGCTCGCCCGGCTCGCAGCGCCCGCTGAGGATCTCGCGGCGCAGCCGGGTCACCGCGAGCTCGACCAGGCTGTAGCTCTCGATCGCACCGTTCGCGGGGGCCGTGTCCGTCACGGCACCGAGTGTGCCAGCAACCCGCCGCCCGCGATCACTTGGCCGTTGCGGCCGGTGTCGGGATCGGACGGCGGGTACGGTGTTGGAGGCCTGCCAGGGAGGGAGCACGGATGGACGTGCGCGACGCGCCCCGCCGCTACGCCGACGCGCTGCTGTTCGTCACGGAGGTCACCCGGGCCGCGACCCGGTCGCCCGGCGGCTGGCTCTACGAGGACGGCCTGACCGATCCGCTCTACACCAGCCTGCTCGACGGCCAGTCGAAGTGGGAGTGGTCCGACGACCGGCAGGACGTGGACCTGATCGCGGGCGGCCCGCTGCGGGCCGTGGTCGACTTCACGGCCCGCCGCCACGCGACGACGGTGCCGTGCACCGGCCCGCCCCCGCTGGAACTGTGGCCGGACTGCGCGGAGCGGCTGCGGCTGCTGCGCGAGGCCCTGACGTTCGCCACCGGCGCGGCCACCGACGCGTGGCGGTTCGTGCTGCGCCAGGTGCTGACCGAGTGGCTGTCCGGGCGGCTGGACGAGCTGCTCGCCGCGCCGCCGCCCGGCGAGACACTGGGGCAGCTGGAGCAGCGGCTGCGCGAGGCGGTGACGATCAGCCACCGGTTCCGGCTGGCGGCGCACGGGCTGTTCGGCGATCACCACTGGACCGGCCGCGAACCGCAGCCGTGGTGGTGCATCGCCGACGACCTGGCCGCCCACGCCACCTACGCCGCCCCCGTGACCGCACCAGCCTACGTCTTCCGCCTGGACGAGGGCACCGCCTACGACGGCGTGGCGACCCTGTTCGTCGCCACCACCCCGCTCCAGCCGGTGCTCCGGCACGAGGTCACCGTCACCGCCGGCCTGCCCAAGCTGCCCGGCGACGCCGGTCCCGAGACGGTTCAGGCCGCCCGTGGGGCGCTGGCTGTGCTCGCCCGGCCCGGCATGGCCTGACCACCGGCACAGAGCCGGGTGGTGCCGGGGGGTCCGTGCGGCGGCTGCCGGTCGCCGTCGCGGGCGGGATGGCATGATCTGCGCACCGCCGCGCGGCCACCGGTGCGTGCGGACCACCACCGACGCACTCTGCGAGGACCCGATGGACGACTCCGGCCAGCCGATGCCCGCCGCCGACACCGACCCGGCCGTGCGTGCCGCGGGTGGCTGGGGCAGGCTCCGGCAGGGTGTGATCTACCGCGACGGCGTCAGCGGCGGCCGCCCCGCCGTGCCGACCGCGTTTCCCGAGCTGGAGCGCCGGGCCGCGCGAGTGCTGTCGGCCGAGGCGTACGCGTACGTCGCCGGCAGCGCCGGCCTGGAGGGCACGGCCGACGCCAACCGCCGGGCCCTGGACCGCCGGCGCATCGTGCCCCGGATGCTGCGCGACGTGTCGGCGCGCGACCTGTCCGTCGAGCTGTTCGGCCGCCGGCTCGCGTCACCGCTGCTGCTGGCCCCGATCGGGGTGCTGGAACTGGCCCACCCCGAGGCCGACGTCGCCGTGGCGCGGGCGGCGGCCGCCGAGGGCGTGCCGTACATCCTGTCCACGCAGGCGTCCCGGCCGATGGAGGAGTGCGCGGCGGCGACGGGCGACGCGCCGCGCTGGTTCCAGCTGTACTGGAGCAAGTCCGAGGAGTTGGTCGCGAGCTTCCTGCGGCGGGCGGAGGCGGCCGGCTGCGAGGCGCTGGTGGTCACCCTCGACACGACCGTGCTCGGCTGGCGGGCCCGCGACCTGGACCTCGGGTCGCTGCCGTTCAGCCAGGGCCAGGGCATCGCGCAGTACACCAGCGACCCGGTGTTCCAGCGGCTGGCCGCCGAACGGGCGGGGCAGCCGAAGACCGGGCCGAAGCCGAAGGTCACCGCCGCGGCGGTGCGCTCGCTGCTGTCGATCGCGCGGACCCATCCGGGGCCGACGGGACGCAACCTGCGCTCACCGCTGCCGCGGGCCGCGGTGGAGACGTTCCTGGACGTCTTCTCGCGGCAGGACCTGACCTGGGGCGACCTGGCCCGGCTGCGCACCATGACCCGGCTGCCGATCCTGCTCAAGGGCCTGCAGCACGCCGACGACGCGCGCCGGGCACTCGACGCGGGCGTGGACGGGGTCATCGTGTCGAACCACGGCGGCCGCCAGGTCGACGGGGCGATCGGCTCGCTGGACGCGCTGCCGGGCATCGTCGAGGCGGTCGGCGGCCGGGTGCCGGTGCTGTTCGACAGCGGGGTGCGCGGCGGCGCGGACGTCTTCAAGGCGCTGGCCCTGGGTGCCCGTGCGGTGTGCGTCGGGCGGCCGTACTTCTACGGGCTGGCCCTGGCGGGCGCGGACGGCGTACGCCAGGTGCTGCAGAACCTGCGCGCCGAGCTGGACCTCACCATGGCCCTGACCGGCTGCGCGAGCCTCGCCGACATCACGCCGGACCTGCTCGCTTCGGCCTGAGACGCGGCGCGGGGCCCGGACCACGCGGTCCGGGCCCGTCGGCGGCTCAGCTGAGCTTCGGCTTCTTCTTGCCGAACAGCCAGGCGTCGAACAGGTCGTCCAGCTGCTTGCCGGAGACCTTCTCGCACAGCGCGATGAACTCCTCGGTGTTGCCGTTGCCGTTGGTCTTCTCCGCGACCCAGGTCTTGACGATCTCGAAGAAGGCCTTGTCGCCGACGGCCTTGCGCAGCACGTGCAGCGTCATCGCGCCACGGTCGTAGACGCTGGAGTCGAAGATGTGCGCGGCGCCCGGCGCGCCCGGCGGCGTCGTCCACACCTCGGGCTTGGACTTGGCGTAGTACTGGTCGAAGGTCTTCTGCACGGTCTGCACCTTCGCGTTGGCGTTCCACAGCCACTCGGCGTACGTGGCGAAGCCCTCGTTGAGCCAGATGTCGTCCCAGTTCTGCAGGGCGACGCTGTCACCGAACCACTGGTGGCCCAGCTCGTGCGCGACGACCCAGTCATTGACGCCGTTGCGGAAGAAGCCGGCCGAGTACACGGGGCGCGACTGCGTCTCCAGCGCGAAGTGGATCCGGTCGTCCTTGATGACCACGCCGCCGTACGCGTCGAACGGGTACGGCCCGAACTGGGTCTCCAGGAAGTCGGCGATCTTCAGCGTGTGCGCCATGGACGTGTCCGCGCCGCCCTTGGCCACGGTCGTGGTGACCGCCGAGAACACCGGCTTGCCCTTGTGCGTGCCGGTGGTGACCCGGAACTTGCCGATCACCATGGTGCTCAGGTAGCTGGCCATCGGCTTGGTCTCGTTCCACGTCCAGGTGGTCCAGCCGCCGGTGCTGTTCTTCGGGCCGGGCACGCCGTTGCTGATCGCGGTCAGCCCGTCCGGGACCGTGATCTCGAAGGCGTACAGGGCCTTGTCGAGCGGGTGGTCGTTGACCGGGAACCAGCTCGCGGCCGAGTCGGGCTGGCCGAGCACGATCGCGCCGTCGGCGGTGGCGAAGAAGCCGCCCTCGCCCAGCGACTTCAGCTGGTTCTTGACCGGCTTGGGCTTGCCGTCGTACTGCACCCGCACGGCGAACTTCGCCTCGGCGTCGATGCCCTTCGCCGGGGTGATCACCAGCTCGTTGTCGACCCGGGTGTGGGTGGCCTCGGTCCCGTCGACGGTCACCGACTGCACGGTCAGCCCGGACAGGTCCAGGTTGAACTGCGACAGGTCCTGCTTGGCGGTGGCGTTCACGGTGACGTCACCGGTGAGCACGTCCGTCTTCGGGTCGTACTTGACCTTGATCGCGTAGTCGGCGACGTCGTAGCCGCCGTTGCCGTAGGTCGGGAAGTACGGATCGCCGACCCCGTCCTTGCCGGGCTGGTAGTCGCGCACGCGCGTAGGCGAAGGCGCGGCCGAGGCCCCCGGTTTCGGCGACTCGGACGTGCACCCTGCCAGCAGCGTGGCGCCGGCGGTGATCGCGACGAGCGCAGCACGCATCGCCGTCCCCCGTGTGTACATGCTTCTCCCTCGTGAAGGCGGGCCGGTCCGGCCCAGCCGCAGCGTAGAGATCCCAGGCAACACGGAGATCACGACGAGGCCGGCAGTGGCGGCCGTCACGCCGGCGGTCAGCCGGGGGTGGCGGCGCGGACCTGGTTGCGGCCGTTGCGCTTGGCGCGGTAGAGCTCGACGTCGGCGAGCCCCACCAGGTCGTCCGGGTCGCGGTCGGGGCGCGGCGTCATCGCGGCGACGCCGATGCTGACCGTGACGATGCCCTCGCGGGCGAGCACGTGCGGCTCGGCCAGGTCGGAGATCGCGATGCGCAGCCGCTCGGCGGTACGCCGGGCCGCCTCGGTGTCCAGGCCGGGCATGACCACCGCGAACTCCTCGCCGCCGTACCGGGCGACCAGGTCGCCGGGGCGCAGGTTGCGGGTCAGCTCCGCGGCGACGCGCTGCAGGCACTCGTCGCCGGCGGGGTGGCCGTAGTGGTCGTTGTAGAGCTTGAAGTGGTCGATGTCGACCATCGCCAGCCCCAGGGGCCGCCCGGTGCCCAGGGCGCTGTCCCACTCGGAGTGCAGGATGTCCTCCAGCCGCCGCCGGTTGGCCAGCGCGGTGAGCGCGTCGGTGGTGCTGAGCAGCTCCAGCCGCTGGTTGGCCGCGGTCAGCTCCTCGGTGCGCTGGGCCACCTTGCGCTCCAGCGAGGCGTACACCGAGGCGTTGTCCAGCGACACGGCGAGCTGCCCGGCCACCAGCCGTACAGCGTCGAGCCGCTCGGCCGAGAACGCCTCCCGGATGAGGTGGTTCTCCAGCACCAGCAGCGCCTGCCGTACGCCTCGGTTGACGATCGGCACGACCAGCAGCGAGCAGCAGCCGAGTTCGGCGAAGTAGGGATCGCGGGAGAACCGGTCGTCGCTGGTGGCGTCGCCGACGACCAGCGGTTCGCGGGTGCGCTCGACGTAGCGGATCACCGAGGCGGGCACCGCGGGGGTGCCGCCGTCCGCCGGCAGCGACCAGCGCTGTCGCTCGTCGTCCCAGAGCAGCAGGTGTACGGCGGTCGCGCCGGTCATCTCGCTGAGCACGTCGACGACGCGGGCGCGCACGCCCTCGAAGGTGGTCTGCGAGCTGAGCGCCTGGGAGGCGGCGAGGATGGCGAGCAGGTCGATCGTGCTCGACAGCAGCGGGGCCGGCGAGCCGGCTTCCGGTGTCTGCCCGCTCGTCGGCGGCCGCAGTCCCATCAGCCACGGGGCGGTCGGGTGGGTGCGGTCGAGTTGGGCGACCTTCATGTCCGCGCCCCACACGTGGTAGGCGTGCCGGGCCGAGTTGAGGATGCTGGTGCCCGCGACCTGCATGTCATGGGCCAGGTAGAAGCGGGCGGCCCGCTCCAGGGCCAGGGCCCGGTGCCACGGCCGTCCCCGGCCGGCGACCTCGTGCTGGGCGGCGTCGTAGGACTGCGCGGCGGTCTGGAAGTCGCCGCGGGCCCAGGCACGTTCGGCCTCCAGCAGCAGCAGGGTGTGCGAGAAGTTGACCGGGGCGTCCGCGGCGCGGGCGGCGAACCAGGCCACCGTCTCGTCGAGCTCGGAAAGCCGGGCGGCGCGCTCCTCCGGCGGCCCGGCCCGGACCTGTTCGGCCAGGTCGAGGCCGCGCAGCAGGCGGGCCTGGGCGACGGGGTAGACCGAGGGGTTCACCGGCAGCAGCGCGGTCGCGGCCTCGATGTGGTGGTGCAGGGCGGGTAGGTCGTCGAGGAGCGCGGCGGCCAGCGCCCTGGTGACGTGCACGTTCGACACGGCCACGGGATTGCCCGCGAGCGCCTCGGGCAGCGGGTCCGCGCTGTCGTCCGCCTCGGCGGGTTCGCCGCGCAGCATGCCGGCCAGCCGCCGGTACGGCAGGTACACGTCGGTGGACTGGTCGTTGCCGGTGCGGGTGGCGAACGCCAGTCCGGCGTCGACCTCGGTGAGGTAGTCGTCCAGGGTCGGGGCGTAATCGAGCAGCTCGTACACGGAGACGTAGTAGGTGTGGCAGGCCTTCTGCAGGTCGCCGCCGTGCAGCAGGCCTTCGCGGGCCAGTTGCGCCTGCTGCACGGTGTCCTCCAGCGACTCGTACCAGTGGCCGGTGCTCAGCGCGTACAGGAAGCGGGCCTGCGAGGTGTCGGGCTCGTAGCCGCGGGCCTCGCCGACGGCGATCACGCGCAGCAGCGCCCGGTGCCCGGTGAGGTAGTCGCCGCACCGGCCGACGGTGACGAAGGTGAGGTGGGCCAGCGGCCCGACCAGGTTCGCCAGCGGGCCGTGCCGCACCCACAACCGCAGTGCCTGCAGGGTGAGCCAGGCCATGGTGTCCTGGTCGCTGAAGAACGCCGGGGCCATCATGTGGTTGATCAGCGCGGCGGTGGCCGCCAGATCCGGGTCGGTCGCCTCGGGGCGGCGCAGGTCGTCGCCGAGATCGCCGTCGAGCCACCGGTGCAGCAGGTCGAGCCCGTCGTCGATCTCGGCTGCGAGGCGGTCGGGCGGCGGCGCGGTGATACCCAGGTGGCCCAGCATCTGCAGGCCCAGCGCGACGGCCTCGGCGGCCCGGCCCTGGTTGGTCAGGCCGCACACCTGCACCAACGTAGCGTCGGCGTGCTGGGCGGGGCGGTCGCACAGCCGCTCGATGGCCGCGTACACGGCGTCGGCTTCGTCGAGGCGGCCCAGGCTGTAGAGCGAGGCGTGCCGGTGGGTCTGCAGCATGATCAGGTTGCGCACGTCGGCGGGGTCGGCGAAGTCGACGGCGACTGCCAGGTAGCGCTCGGTCATGCTGTGGTTGGTCACCACCATCGCCTGGCAGGCGCCGTAGGCGAGCAGGGCGGACACCTGGCGGCGCTCGGCGGGGTCGTGTACGTGGTCGGCGACGGCGTAGTACTGGTGCGCGGCGACCTCGGCGTACTCGGGGTGCGGGGCCAGCCGCCGGGCCAGGCCAAGATGCAGGGCGCTCTTCGTCGACGGGGTGAGAGAGTCGAGGATCGCCTGGTGCACGCGGTCGTGGCGGAACCGGACCGCGTCGGCCGGCTCGGCCGGTTCCAGCACCAGCAGGCCCTCGTCGAGGGCGGGCGCGAGCAACTCCTCGGTCTCGGCCGAGGGGTGCCCGTCGGCGACGGCCAACAGATCCAGGTCCGCCCGCCCGCCGAGGCAGGCCATGATCTCGACCAGCAGCCGGGTGCGGGTCGGCAGGCCGCGCAGCCGGGTCGTCCACGGGTCGATGACGTTGGCCTGGCGCAGATGGCGGGACAGGTTGCCGGCGTCCCAGGTCCAGCCGTCGGCCCCGAGGACCAGCACGCCGTCGCGGCGCAGCGAGTTGATCAGTTCGACCGTGTCGTACGGGTTGCCCCGGGTGCGCTGCGCGACGGGTTCGGCCAGCTCCTCCGCGTCGGTCGCATCGAGTTGCAGCATTTCGCCGACGAGCTCGGCGGTGCTCGCCGGGGGCAGGTTGCCCAGCGTGATCCGCTGCGGCTCGACGCCCTGCTGCCGCCAGCGCGCGATCATCGCGGTGAGCGGGTGGGTGGCGTCGGCCTCGTCGTCGCGGTATGCCAGGACCAGCAGCAACCCGTCCGGCGGGCCGTCGGAGACCAGCATGTCGAGGTAGCCCAGCGGGGTGCGGGCGGCCCACTGCAGGTCGTCGATGAACATGACGATGGGGCGCTTCGGCGAGGCGACCGTGGTCAGCACGTCGACGCCGATGCGCTGCATCCGGGCCTGGGCGTAGAGCGCGTCGCCGACGGTCGCGTCCGGCTCGACGCCCATCAGCAGCCCTAGCTCGGGCTGCACCGCGGCCAGCAGTCCCGCGTTGCGGCCCAGCACCTGGCGCAGCCGCTGCCGCAGGTCGGCGACCTCCTCCTCGGGTTCGGCCAGCAGCAGTCGGCCCAGCGCGCGCATCGCCTGACGGGTGCCGTCGAACTCGAGGTCGCGCCGGTGCTGGTCGTACTTTCCGGACACGAACCAGCCGCTGCTGCCCGAGGCGATCGGGCGCAGCTCGTCGACCAGCGAGGTCTTGCCGACCCCGGCCGGTCCGCTGACCAGCAGCCCGTGGCTCAGCCCGGTCATCGCGTCGGCGAACGCCGCGCCAAGCGCCCGGATCTCCGGGTCGCGGCCGATGATGCGGGACTGAGGCAGCAGCCGCAACGGCACGTCGCCCGCGCCGATGCGCAGCGTCACCCGCTCGCCCGGTGGGGCGGCGCGCAGCTGGGCGAGGTCGTGGGCCAGGCCTTCGGCGGTCTGGTAGCGGTTGTCCGGCTCCTTCTCCAGCAGGTGCATGATCACGTCGGACAGGGCGGCGGGCACCTCCGGGTCGACCTCGGCCGGCGGTACGGGCACCCGCGCCAGGTGGGCGTGGCTGAGCCGGAGCGGGTCGCCGGTGCCGAACGGCGGCTCGCCGATGACCATCTCGTACAGCGTCGCGCCGAGGGCGTAGAGGTCGGCGCGCTGATCGACGGGGCGGCCGGTGCGGCCGGTCTGCTCGGGGGCGAGGTAGGGCAGCGTGCCCACGATCTCGTTGTGGTGCGCGAACTCGGGCCGGATCTCAGCGAACGTGGACGCCAGCTCGAAGTCGATCAGCAGCACACCGCCGGCCGCGGTCAGCACGATCTTGTTGGGGCACACGTCGCGGTGCACGACGTGCCGGTGGTGCACCGCTGCCAGCGCGTCGGCCAGGCCCGAGGCGATGCCGAGCACCTCCGGCAGCGGCAGCGGCATCGGCCGGCGGTCCATCGTCGTGCCGCCCGCGTCCTGGAGCACCAGCGCGCCGTCCACCGGCGGGGCCGGGGCGAGCTGCACGACCCCGTGCGCACCGCGCAGGCGGCGCAGGATCGCCGCCTCGTGTTTGAGTCGTTTGGGCCCGTCAGGTCCGAGCGGCTGCTTGACGACGACCGACCGGCCGCCGGGCAGGCGCATCCGGTATGCCCGTGTCCGGTCGCTGTCGAGCAGCACCTCGACCCGGTCGGCGTCGACCGGCGGGCCTCCTGCCGGATGCTCGCCGCTGATGCCCATCATCCGCCCCGGACTCCGTCAAACGCCCCAGCCTCGCCGAGAAGTAGCCGCTCAACCCGAATTGTCTTCGAGAACCAGAATAGAACTTTTGTCACGATCCTGCGGGCACGTGGCGGGCAGGGCGGCCCGCAGGTGTGCCAGGACCTGGTCGGCGACCTCCCGGTAGGGGCCCAGGTCGCGCTCGGCGCGGGCCAGTGGCAGCGGCCCTGGCCATCGCGTCCGCCGAGGGGGCGCGAGCGCCCGCTCCCGCCGGGCGGGGCGGCCGCCCCATGATCGTTGGACTTGCCTGGCAAGTGGGCGAACGCGGCCTCAAGATACGCACAGGTGCCGGGCAAGTCGAATGACCTTGGTGAGGGACGGGACCGCACCGAACCTCCGGCATCCCGCGGGGTCAGGGACGGGAGCCGTGCTGGAGCAGGTCGGCCAGGTGGTGGATGCGGGCCGTGGTGATGCCGGTGCGCTGCTCGACGGCGAGCGGGTGGTCGGTGGGCTCGACCTCGACGTACGGCTTGCGGCCGACGGGTCGGGTGTGCACGTTCGTCTTGAGGTTCAGCGTGCTCACGGGGTATCCGGCGAGTTCGGTCGACAGCCAGCCGAAATACGGCCGCTCGGACTCGCGGCCCGGCTCGTCCCACAGGTCGGTGGTGCGGGCGAAGCTGTCCGGGCTCAGCGACACCCAGACGCCCCAGGTGAACACCTCGTCGCGGCCGATGATCGGGATCTCCAGGTTGCCCTGGACGAAGAAGTGCCGGCCCGAGATGACGCACAGGTCGGCGGTGAGCTCGCTGTTCGGGTCGTCGGCCAGGTCGTCGGTCCATGGCGCGGGTGCCGCGGTGCGGTACGACAGCGGAAGGTCCTCGTGCGGTCGGCCGCACGATCCGCAGGTGTGGCCCGTGATGTTCCGCATGCGCAGACTCTAGGCGGTCCACCGGCGCCACCCCGTCCGCGGCACTCGCATTCCTCCGCCGGGGTTTCGAAAAAGCTGTTGCCGGCGGCCATGTACCGATCAAGGTCAACCGGTTCAGTGCAGCCCAATGCGCATGCCATTGATTTCGGTGCTGACCTGCGCAGAAATTACAAACGACCTTGGAGAGAGCGCTCCCTGAAATACCTGCTATAAATGACATCATGACGATCAGCCGACCTGACGGCCAGCGGTCCCCGACGCTGGAAGAGGTCGCCGAATGGGCGGGGGTCTCGCGCTCCACGGTCTCGCGGGTGATCAATGGCGTGTCCACCGTCGACCCCGAATTGCGTGAACTGGTTCAGCGCGCCATCGACGCCACCGGCTACGTGCCCAACCTCGCCGCGCGCTCGCTGGTCACCAGGCGCACCGACTCGGTCGCCCTGGTGGTGTCCGAACCGGACGACCGCACCCAGCAGGCGGAGCCGTTCCTGAACCGGATATTCACCGACCCGTTCCTGGGCCGGATCACCGCCGGGGCGCTGGAGGTGCTGCGGCCCGAGGGCATCCACCTGGTGATCATGCCCGCGGAGTCGCCCGCCCACCACCACGTGCTGCGCTACCTGCGCCAGGGCCACGTCGACGGGGTGCTGCTCATCTCCAGCAGCGACGAGGACCCGCTCCCGCAGCAGCTCTGCGACCTGGGCATCCCGGCCGTGCTCTCGGCCCGGCCCGGCAAACCGCTGCCGATGAGCTACGTCGACGTGGAGCAGCAGGTCGGCGCGAAGCTCGCCGCCGAGCACCTGCTCGCCATCGGCCGCCACCACCTGGCGACCATCTCGGGCCCGCTGGACATGCCGTCGAGCCAGGACCGGCTGGCCGGGTTCCGGGCCGCGCTGGCGGTGCACGGGCACGCGTACGTGCCGTCGGCGGCCGGCAACTTCACCCGCGCCAGCGGCGAGCAGGCGGCCCGCGAGCTGTTCGCGACGCACCCGGAGATCGACGGCCTGTTCGTGGCCAACGACCTGATGGCCGAGGGCGCCCTGCAGGCCCTGCGCGATCTGGGCCGCCGCGTGCCTGAGGACGTGGCCGTGGTCGGCTTCGACAACAGCATCGCCGCGCTGCAGTGCCGCCCCCAGCTGACGACCATCCACCAGCCCCTGGAGGAGATGGCTGCCGAGATGGCTCGGCTGCTGCTGGCCCGCATCGGCAAGGCCGACCCGAAGCCCCGCTCGGTGATCTTCCACCCCCGCCTGGTGAAGCGCGAGTCCGCCTGACCCCCGCGTCGGGGCCCCATGATCGTTCGACTTGCCAGGCACCTGTGCGTAAGCGGACGCAAGATACGCACAGGTGCCCGGCAAACCGATGACCTTGGCGAGTGGCTGCGCAGGGCGTCGCGGCCGGGCGCGGTCAAAGATCGCTGTTTCGGGTCATGATCTGGGGTGGAACCGCGGGTAATGACCGGAAACGGCGATCATGCGGGCACGACGGAGCGCGGCTCGGCTCGGCTCGGCCAGGGCGGTGAGGGACGGGGAAGGACCGGCCCGATGGCCGGGCCGCCCGGGACCGGTCGGGGTTACCGGGGGCCGGTCAGGGCGGCCAGGTGGTCCAGGTCGGTCTGCCGGGTGCTCTCGACGGACGCGGCGAGCGCCTTGACGGCGGGGTCGGCTCCGGCGGACTGCTCGGAACCGGCCAGCATGCGGCACTGTTCGAAGTGCGCGCGCAGGCTGTCGGCGAGCATGGTGTCGAACTCCGCACCGGACTTGCCGGCCAGCAGCGACAGGTTCTCCTTGGTGATCATGCCAGGCATGTCGTGGCCCTCGTGCGGATTGCTCTCCGGCATGCCGGTCGCCTGCAACAGCTCCCGCAGCCGGGCCACCTCGGCCTCGTGGCGGCGGGCCACGTCGGCCGCGAACGCGGTCAGCGCCTTGTCCCCCGCGCGCTGCGGGGCCAGCTCCAGGGCCGCCAGCATGCGCTGATCGAGTGCGATCATCAACTGGGTCCAGGCGACGTCGGTGCTGATCGCCCCCGCCTCGGCGACGGCCGGCGGGCTGACCGCCGGCACGGTCGGCGCCACCGCGGCCGGGTCCGCGCCCCCGCACCCCGCGAGCAGCAGCACCACCGCGCACGCGTACACCCGTGTCCTCATCGCGGCCTCCCGCTGCCTACGGCGATCTTGCGCGAACTGTTGGTGTTCTGTCCGTTCGGAGTGTGTCGTCCCCGCAGTCCGCGCAAGATCGTCGCACGGAACGGGCGGGGGTGGCACCGGCCGGGGCGGGAGAGGGGGGCCGTCCCGGCCGGTGTCGTCAAGGAGGCGGGGTCAGGTCAGGGGCGACCGTTGGCGCCGCACTTGATGATGGGGCGGATGCAGTCGCGGACGCGGCGGTCCATCTCCGCGGCCGGCCAGGCGTTGAAGAAGTCGCCGTGCATGGTGTATCCGCGGCCGGAGGACAGGCGGATCCGGGCGGGATCGCCGGTCACGGGGTAGCGGAGCACCTGGCGCAGCTTCGGGACCGGGACGGGGTGCGAGGAGGGGCAGGCGCCCGCGACGGGGTATGCCATGTGGCTCTTGTGGTTGGCGGAGTCGAGGTTGACGCCGTCCCAGCACTGCGGGAAGTCGAGGTACGACTCCAGCATCGAGCCGGCCGGGCAGTTCACGAAGTCCTTGCCCGGGGGGATCTCGTTGTGGTGCAGGCAGGACCAGCGTGCGATGGACTGGTCACCGCTGGTGGCCTGGGCGTTGCCGGCCACGATGCGCAGGCCGACGGGCAGGGACTGGATCTGCGCGATGATGTCGTCGCGCACGCCCTCACCCAGGTAGTAGAAGGTCGTGCCGGTCGGGGCGACCGCCACGTTGTCGACGTACATGGTGGGCACCCAGTACGACGACAGGTCCTCGATCGGGTTGCAGTTCGTGCCGGCCGCGGCCAGGCTCGTGTACGTCGAGAACGCGTTGGTGGACGTGTTGCCCATGAAGTCGTGCATGTGCGACCCGCCGGGCAGGCCGGGGAAGACGATCGGGTCGTCCGGCAGGCGGTGCGTGAACGGGCAGTCGGCCAGGAACTCCGACACCCGGACGATGGGGCCGCCGCCACCGCCGCCGCTGGACTGCCCGAACACCTGGAACTCCCACAGCGAGACACCCCACTGGGTGGCGCGCGCGGTCGCGTACAGGCGGACGTACCGGGTGGTCACGTTGACGGTGATGGACTGGTCTGCCCCGTTGTGGTTGGTCGTGGTGTGGAACGTGCTCCAGGTGTTGCCGTCGGCGGAGCTCTGCAGCTGGAAGTTGCGCGCGTACGCGCCCTCCCAGTCCAGGAAGATCCGGGTGACCGCCTGGCTGCTGCCGAGATCGATGCGGATCCATTGCGGGTCGGAGAACGCGCTGGACCAGCGCGTTCCGGCGTTGCCGTCGACCGCTGCCGAGCCGGGCGTGCCGCCGTTCTCGGTCGAGGAGACCGTGACCGGCTTGCCCTGGGAGAGCGAGATCTCGGCGGCGGCCGCGCCACCGGTGGTGGCGACCAGGTAAGTTGCGAGGACGGCCGTGACGGTGGCGATGAGCCCGGCGGCACGTAGCCGCCGGCGGCCAGGAATCGGTGCGAGACGATTCATGGTGAGCTCCCTACGGGAATGGGACGGACGGGTTTCCGTTGGGGGCAGGGGGCCCTGCGGGGCTGCGGGGCCCCCTGCCGGCGGTCGCCTACTTGTAGACGCGCACGTAGTCGACCAGCATCTGCGCCGGGAACGGGGTGGAGGCGTCCGGCGGGCCGGGCCAGTCACCGCCCACGGCGAGGTTGAGGATCATGTAGTGCGGGTGGTCGTAGACCCACGGGCCGCGGGTCGCCTCGACGGTCGCCTTGCTCGCGTAGAACACCTCCGTGCTGTCGACGAAGAACCGGATGCCGTTGCTGTCCCACTGCGCGGCGTAGACGTGGAAGTCGGCCGACAGGTCGATGCCCCAGACCTTCTCCTGGCCGTAGCCGCCGCCACCGTTGTAGGCGGGGGCGTGCAGCGTGGTGTAGCTACGGGTGGTGTCCCGGCCGAGGATCTCCATGATGTCGATCTCGCCGTTGTAGGGCCACGGGCGGCTGGTGGGCGGCAGGAAGTCGGCGCCCATCATCCAGAACGCGGGCCAGAAGCCGTTGCCCTTGGGCACCTTCACCCGGGCCTCGACGCGGCCGTACTGGAAGTGGAACTTGTTGCCCGTGTTCATGCGGTGCGAGGTGTACTGCATGCCGCCCACCGCCTCGCGGCGGGCCTCCATCACCAGCGCGCCGGTGCCGTTCATGTTCGCGTTGGTGTTGTTGGTGTAGTACTGCAGCTCGTTGTTCTGGCCGGTGCCGGTGTCGATGGTCCACTTGGCCGCGTCCGGCTTGCTGCCCGCCGGGCCGTTGAACTCGTCCGAGAAGACCAGGTTCGTGGCCGGGAAGGTCGGGTTGGCGGGCTGCGCCGGAGGCGTGGTCGGGGCGCCGCCGGTGCCGTACACCTGGAACTCCCACAGCGAGTAGCCGTAGCCGTTGGACCGGGCCGTGCCGTACATGCGCACGTAGCGGCCGGTGCCGTTGACCACGATGTTCTGCTTGAAGCCGGTGCTCGTGGTGGTGGTGTAGACGGTCGTCCAGTTCACCGCGTCAGCCGAGGTCTGCAGCTGGTAGGAGGTGGCGTACGCCGGGTCCCACTGCAGCACGACCCGCTTGATCTGCGCGGTCGCGGCCAGGTCGACGTAGATCCAGCCCGGGTCGGTCCATGCCTGGGTAGCCCAGCGCGAGGCCGGGTCCAGGTCGAAGGCCCGCAGCGGGAAGCACTGCCAGCACGCGCCGTCGTCCTGCGAGGAGGAGGCGAAACCAGGCTTGTTGTACGACAGCAGCACCTCCCCGCCCGGGTTGGGCGACGGCGAGGTGGACGGGCTCGCCGACGGCGACGCCGGCGGGGGCGAGGACGGCGGGTTGCTCGGCGGCGTGCCGCCGGTGCGTACCGCGAACTCCCAGAGCGAGTAGCCCCACACGGTGGCCCGCGCGGTGCCGTTCATGCGCACGTAGCGGCCGGTGCCGTTGACGGTCAGCGTCTGCGTGCCGCCGGTGCCGGTGGTGGTGCTGTAGATGTTCGTCCACGGGCCGGTGGCCGCGTTCGAGACCTGGATCTGGAACGCCGTGGCGTACGCGCCCTCCCAGTTCAGGGTCACGCCGCAGATGCTCTGGCTGCTGCCCAGGTCGACCTGGACCCACTGCGGGTCGCTGAACGCGCTCGACCAGCGGGTGCCGGTGCTGCCGTCGAAGGCGTTGGCCGCGGCGAACGCGCCCTCCTGCGACGACGAGCTGGCCGGGCGGCCCAGCGCGGCGTTGGCCGTGCCGCAGCCGGTACCACCGCCGATGACGCCGTACACCTGGAATTCCCAGAGCGAGTAGCCGTGGATGGTGGCGCGGGCGGTGCCGTTCATGCGCACGTAGCGGCCGGAGCCGCTGACCGCCAGCGTCTGCACGCCGCCGGCGCCGGTGGTGGTGCTGTAGATGTTGGTCCAGCCGCCCGTGCCGGTGGCCGAGACCTGGATCTGGAACCCGGTGGCATACGCCGCCTCCCAGCGCAGGACGACCTGGCTGATGGTGGCTGTCGCGCCCAGGTCCACCTGGATCCACTGCGGGTCGGACGACGCGCTGGACCAGCGCGTGCCGTTGTCGCCGTCGACCGCCGCCGTGGCCGGGAAGACAGCGTTCTCGACCGACGACGCGGTGACCGGCTTGCCCTGGGAGATCAGCGGATCGGCCGCGCTGGCCGAGCCGGCGACCACCGCGAGGTAGGACGAGGCGAGCACCGCGCCGACGGTGGCGAGTACGGCGTACCAGCGCCTGCGAGTGGGGTTGGAGCGCGGCGGGGCTGCCGCGTTCGGGACGGATCTCATGTCATCTCCTGTGGGATGGCTCGAGACCGCGAGGGCCGTGCTCCTCGCGGAAGGCCCGGAGGCACTCCCGCCGATCGCGGATCGCCGTGACCCGCGGCAGCGCTTCCGGTACGCACGCGACGGCCGCCTGCCGCCGGAACCGGTGCGTCGGGGCTGACGCCCGGTCCTGCGGCATGGCGACGCCGGGTTGAGCGGCTGGTCGCCGCGTGCAACGACCTGCTGCCCGAATGGGCGTCAAGTCGGACAAACAATGTGGGGGAGCGCTCTCTGAGAGAATCGTCCTTGACCGCCCGGATGTCAATGGCGGTCACTGGACGGGCCGCCGCGGCGAATGCCGTTAACGTTCCTGAAATCCGGCGGTGACGTCAGGACGGGCAGCTAGGAGACCGTGTCGCGATTGCCGAAGCCGCGCAGAAATCGGCACGATCGATGGCCCACAGCGGATCACGGGTTACGACTGCCTGCTCAAGGGGCGTGTGAGCGGACCGGTCGCGGCGCGCGGCCGCAGGCCGGGCGGGCTGTCCGGATCGGAGCGGCGATGGCTCTTTGTAACGAGACGGCAACGGCATCTTGACAGCCGCCCGGCGGGAGACGAAATTCAGAGGCCAAACCAGGGAGCGCTCTCTGGATGATCAACATTGCGTGACCAGCGAATCTGTTTGTGCTCATGCCCCGAATACCTGTCCTGGAGGAGCTCCGATGCGTTCAGCACTATCCGGCGCCGGCCCACGGCGCCGTCTCGCGGCCGTGGCCGCTCCGCTGCTCGCGACCGCGCTGGTGCTCGGCACCGCGGCCTGCGGTGGCAGTGACGACCCGGCGAAGCCGGGTGGCAAGGTCAAGCTGACGATCGCGACGTTCGGCGAGTTCGGTTACAAGGACTTGTACAAGGAGTACATGGCCGCGAATCCGAATGTGGAGATCGTGGAGCGGATTACGAAGGCCGAGGACCACCACAAGAACCTGGCGGCGCACCTGGCGACGAACACGGGTGCGGCGGACATCGAGGCGATCGAGGAGGGGTGGGCGGGTCAGTTCACGGCCAATCCGGGCAAGTTCTACAACTGGATGGATTACGGCGGCGGGGACATCAAGTCGCAGTGGCCGGCGTGGAAGTGGCAGCAGGGTTCCTCGGCCAAGGGTGAGGTCGTCGGTCTGGGTACCGATGTCGGTGGTATGGCGATGTGCTACCGGCGGGACCTGTTCGAGAAGGCGGGTCTGCCGACCGACCGCGAGGCCGTCAGCGCGTTGTGGCCGACGTGGGAGAAGTACATCGAGACGGGCGTGAAGTTCAAGGCCGCCAACGTCAAGGGTTCGGCGTGGATGGACGGCCCGACGATCATCTACCGGTCGATTCTGGGTCAGCAGCCGGTGGGTATCTACGACGGTGACAAGGTCGTGGTGGAGTCGAACCCCGGCGTCAAGCGGGCGTGGGATCTGACGATCGACGCGATCAACAAGGGTCTGTCGGCGAAGATCGCTCCGTGGTCGGCTGACTGGAACGCGGGTATGGCCAAGGGCAGCTTCGTTACCCTGGCGTGCCCGTCGTGGATGATGGCGTACATCCAGTCGCAGGCCAAGGACTCCTCGGGCAAGTGGGACATCGCCGCGGTGCCTGGTGGTGGCGGTAACTGGGGCGGCTCGTTCCTGACGCTGCCCAAGCAGGGCAAGAACGTGCAGGAGGCCGCGAAGCTGGCGAAGTGGCTGGTGGCTCCGGAGCAGCAGGCGAAGGTGTT